>NZ_JBYTCE010000010.1:0-54230 GCF_058789975.1 Paenibacillus sp. FW104-T2
TTATATAGCAATGCGAAAAAAAAATAAAGAAAAATAATTTTCGACAGAAGGAATTTCCTCGCCTGTGTCGAAAATTTAACCTGTAAGGAAATGTACGAAACAGTGGTTAAACCAAAGGAGGATACCGTTTTGCAAAAAATTGAGGTATTGCTGGCTGATGATAATCGTGAATTTACGAATTTGCTTGCCGAATATATATCCGAACAGGAAGATATGGAAGTTACCGGAATTGCCTACAACGGGGAAGAAGTACTGCAGTTGTTGGAGCAAAGCCGTGATGTGCCGGATGTATTGATTCTGGATATTATTATGCCTCATCTGGATGGGCTGGGTGTATTGGAGCGTCTGCGCAACCTGAACCTGAATCCACAACCGAAAGTGATCATGCTTACGGCATTCGGTCAAGAGAACATCACACAGCGTGCCGTGCAGCTCGGTGCTTCTTATTACATCCTCAAACCTTTTGACATGGAAGTGCTCGCTAACCGAGTTCGCCAGCTTGTAGGATCCCAGACAACCGTCTCTTCAAGCACGAACAGTGGTTCATCCATGTTTATGACCAACAAATCTAATGTAGTGCCAATGGGCAAACACAAAAATTTGGATGCCAGCATCACGTCCATCATACATGAAATCGGCGTTCCTGCGCATATTAAAGGATATCAGTATTTACGTGAAGCCATCACCATGGTATATAACAATATCGAAATTTTAGGTGCGATTACCAAAACGCTGTACCCTGCGATTGCCGAGAAATTCAAAACAACGCCGTCCCGCGTAGAACGGGCTATCCGCCATGCGATTGAAGTGGCATGGACACGCGGAAACATCGACAGCATCAGCCACCTGTTTGGCTACACGATTAACATCAGCAAGTCGAAACCGACGAATTCCGAGTTCATCGCGATGGTTGCCGACAAGCTGAGAATCGAGCATAAGGTGTCTTGAAAGGACCGGGAGTAGTTAGGTAATTATGAAAGCAACAGCATACTAAATGCCGCGATTTACGGGTCGATTAGCGTCCTATAGATTGCGGCATTATTTTTTGTTTTCTAATTTATTTTTTATTGATAATGAAAATTATTATCATTTATAATAGAGAGATAATTAGAAAGTTTGATTTGGAAGGTAAGATTGGGGAGAGATTCATGCAATCAAATGATCAGATACAACTTTGGAATCAGGCTGCGGTCAAAATTCTGGATGTTCGCCGGGTTGTTCTGGAAGCAGGAGAGCGAATTCAAGCCTATTATCTCCCTGCGAACAGTTTTATGTACAGTTTGAGGGGAAATGCTCTCGTTGAAATGGATGGACAAAAGCATGTGACGACGGAATTTAACTTGCTGCATGGAACTAAGGGGTCAAGACTTGATATCGAAGCCAAAGATGAGTTCGAATATATTATGCTGTTTTACAGAGCAATTCTTGCCTTCCCGAAACCGAGGTATGTATGGCGCTTAGAACAGGCTTCGGTTACACCATTTGCGCTTCAATATACATTTTTGCCGGACAAACCTCTTCTATTGCTGCGTTATCTTAATGAAATGGAAAAGGCCTGGATTCACGCAAGCCATCTGGATCAACTTCAAATCAAAAGCCTATTTTATCAATTTGTCTACGAACTTATGTCTCAACTGGCTGAGCAGGAAATACGTACAGCACGTCCAGATCCAGTGAAACAGGTGCTTCAGTACATACAAGTCCATTATAGGGAGCACATGACCCTTGATACGTTGGCACATCATTTCAATTACAGCTCACGTCATCTGTCCATGCAGTTTAAACGGAAGACGGGTTCTAGCCCGATCGATTATTTGATCCAGTTACGGCTGACAGAAGCGAAAAAATTGCTGGGTTATTCGGACACTACCTTGAGGGACATTGCAGCAGAGGTCGGTTACTCCGATGTATATTATTTTAGCCGCCTATTCAAAAAACATGTAGGCATGCCGCCGATCCGTTATCAGCAAAAAGTTAGAGAACAAAGGATAATAGAGGATCGTCCATTAGATGTCTCTGAATTGTCCATTGGCAGTAGACGTAACCAAAGATATATTGATTATGATAATCATTATCAATATATTAACGGAGGGTCTACACGAATGAAAAAAAGAAAAGCTAGCTCCAGCATGATATTCATTGCCATATTAAGTTTGACCATGATGTTATCCGCCTGCGGGGCAGGATCAACAGCAGCGCCGACTGCCAGCGAAGCAACGGGTAGCAGTTCGAACACTAACACTGCAGCCTCAACCACCACGGATGCAAGTGCACAGACGAATCAGGATAACGAAACGCGTACGATCTCGACGGTGAAGGGAGAAGTGGTTGTACCTGCAAATCCCAAACGTGTCGTGGTGCTTTATCTCCAGGGAGATGTTGTTGCTCTTGGGGTGAAACCAATCGGCACTTCGGAAGTATTCGATGGAGCGGCGTACAAAGGTGAGCTTGACGGGGTAAATTCACTGGGGAGCTGGTTTGAACCAAATGCGGAGGCTGTCATTGATCTGGATCCTGATCTGATTATTGTACCTTCGGAAGCAACGTATACGTTATTAAAAGATATTGCACCTACGATTTACATTCCATACGAGAAAATGACCACTGAAGAAAGACTTCGGGATATCGCAAATATTTTTGGGAAAGAGCAGGAAGCCGAGAAGCTAATTGTTGAATTAAACAGTAAAGTTGAAGCAGGCAAGAAAAAACTTGCTGATGCAGGCATACTGGACAAAACGGTTTCCATCGTCGAAGGTGGTCTGAAGGAGATGTCCGTTGCGGAGAGCAAGCAATATGGACGGGGTTCTCAGGTGATTTATGAGTACTTGGGCATGAAAGCGCCAAAAGCTGTTCAGCAAAAAATAGATACAGTAACCGCTGCTGCAGGTTCAACTGTATCCATGGAAGTTCTCCCCGAGTATTTGGGGGAGTACGTGTTCCGATCTGTATATGAAGGAGCAGACGATCTGTCTGATAATCCGGTTTGGAGCAGTGTACCCGCGGTAAAAGAAGGACGTTTAATTGAAATTGACTTTGATTTCTTCTATTATTCGGATGTATATTCCATCAACAAACAGCTCGATTATGTTGTGGAACATTTATTGGATACAGTAAAAACAAAATGACCCTTATTGGATCATCTTTGTTTTGAGAAAATTGTTTTATTTTTATCCATTGTATTTTGATAAGATTCCCATTAAACTAGGGATTAAGTGATAATGAGAATCGATATCAAATAATCGATGTTATGGATCGAATTAACGGAGGTAACCTTAATATGGATCAGCAGTTGGAACTATATGATGTAACCATTATCGGCGGAGGTCCCGCCGGGATGTACTCTGCCTTTTATAGCGGTATGCGGGATATGAAAACAAAATTGATTGAAGCACGGGACAGACTCGGCGGACGCATGCTCTTTTATCCGGAGAAGATGATCTGGGACGTGGGTGGTGTAACACCGATTTTATGCGCAAATTTGATTAAGCAGTTGGAAGAGCAGGCGAGAACGTTTGACCCTACGATTGTGTTTGAACAGCAAATTGAAGGTTTTGAACGTCAGCCTGACGGTACGATTATTCTGACGGCTGCTACGGGTGAGAAACACTGGACTCGGACCGTCATTATGGCAATCGGTTATGGAATATACAAAATGGCGAAGCTGGAACTTGAGGGAGCTGACCGTTACGAGGTAACGAATCTGCACTACACGGTGCAGGAATTGGAACCTTTCCGGGGCAAACGTGTGCTTATCTCTGGGGGAGGCGATTCTGCAGTCGACTGGGCCAACGAGCTTGAAGCTCTGGCAGAACAAGTCACGGTTGTACATCGACGCGATCACTTCGGCGGACTGGAGCGAAATGTCATTCGTATGAGAGAATCCTCGGTGGATGTTCGTACACCCTATGCAGTGAATACGCTGCACAGTGTTAGTGGCGAAGTAATTGAACAAGTGACGATATCCCACGTGGAAACAGGTGAAAGTGAACTGCTGGAAGTCGATGCAATTATCGTTAATCACGGCATGAAGAGTGACTTTGGCCCCATTCGGGACTGGGGATTGGATCTTGGAGAGTGGCATGTAACCACAACAGAGAAGCTTCAAACCAATATTCCGGGTGTATTCGCGGCAGGCGACTTTGTGGATTATGGCAGCAAGCTATATCTTATTGCAGGAACTTTCACGGATGCTGCCCTAGCGGTCAACAGTGCCAAACTTTACATGGATCCTGAGGCAGAAAAAGTTGCCTATGTATCTTCTCATAACAGCCGATTCAAAGAGAAAAACAAAGCTCTCGGTGTTGTAGAAGAATAAATACCAAATCAAAAAACCATAACCTTAATTACCTTGACTGAATATCAGGTATTAGGGTTGTGGTTTATTTTTTGTGTGTCTAAATTTATTAAGCTAAAATGTCAATTGATGTATTGGGGGTTAACATTGTTGAAGAATTGGAATGTTTGTTTTTGTCCGTAACCTCGTTGTTATCCGAAAGGATATGGTCTTTATTTTCCTTTTCCGCTTTCACCTCTTCTGTAGAAGCTTTCTCAGCAGTCGGTTCATTGCGTGGAGCTGTTTCGTTTATATCTTGGAGTAATTCCCCAATTTTCTTATCCGTATTTCTAATGTGGGATTTAACTTCCTGAACCATTTCTCGTTTCATCTGAAAAACGGTATGCTCTGCATTTTCAAGCATTACCGATTTGCCGTTATCTGCATGAGGATTACTGTCTAATAAGGTGCGATCAAATCGAACGCCGCCCTCAAGCGTGTTGATTGAACCTTGCATTTTCTCACGGGATCCAACCAGCTTTCCCAATTGATCGTATGTATTGCTATTCTTGATTACAGAACCGAGTGAGACCGTATCTTCAGGTTGAGATTCAGAACTCTTGGGCTTTTCATTCTCTTTTTGACGTGTCTTTTCCTGAATCTCTTCTGCTTTAATTTGAGCAATTTGAGCGTCAATTTCCTGGATACTGGAGTTCAGGGTTTGAATGCGCTGCATTTTCGTTTTAGTATCCAGTTTTTCATTGGATCTCACTGTTTGAATTTCTTCGCTTAGTCTTGCTTTTTGTTTCATTAGGTCCTGGATGATCTTGTCCGTTTTGGTAGCTGTATTACTGCTGCTCTGATTGGTTCCGGTGCTTCTGTTCGATGATGAAACGGATAACATAGGATATTCCTCCTGGGTGTGATAGTCGCATGATTTTTTAATCATACTTATTATAATATCGGAATTTTGGGTTATTCTGTTAAGAGACACTGAAACATGCAGTAGCTAAGATGTATGGCAGTTTGATCAGTTCCGAAGTGAAAACTATAATATGAAAATAGACGAATAAATCTGACAGAGTGGAGAATACGGGGTGGGGTATGTCTAAAATGTTTCGGAGTTTCATTTCCTCTGTCCTCAGGGTTACCAAAGGAAAGAAACGAATCAAATACGCAGCCATTTATCTTGCTGTTGCCGGTGCTTTGCATCGATTACTGGTTGAGAGTAGGCGTGAGCGATCCGCAGCCAAACGACTGCAGCAGGATCTTCCTGTCGCAGAACTTGGGCAAATGAAGCTGGAACCGGGAGATATCGTTTACACGCCAAGTTCGGAATCGACCTATTATGCAGGACACATGGGGATTATTGGACTGGACGGCAAAGTGTATCATGTTCATCCTTATGGACCCGTGTTCGCCGATTCCCTAGAGTGGTATCTTACCAGGTTCTATGAAGGAGATCGTTTCATTGTATTTCGTTCACATTTAAACGAGGCTGGGCAGCGTGCGGCCGAGTGGGTGCACGAACACTACAAGCAGGTTAAGTTTTATCGATTGCAGACCAATTTGCGAAGCATTGAACGAAATTATTGCTCTAAATTTGTATACCAGGCCTATCAATTTACCTCCGGCTTGGATTTGTGGAGCCGCAGGTTTACCAGGCTGAATCAAGGATACATTTATCCATTTCGAATTGAGCGTTCGCCAGCGCTGGAAGTGCTGGGTACGTTTTATAAATAAAGATTAACGCTGACAGGGCTATCCTTCGTTCTGTGTCAAGGGCGGATAGCTTTTGTCGGTTTTTTTTGATATGTGTACCGATTAAAGACAGGAAAAGGCTCTAAAACGTCGAATAGATTATGAGATAGACGTGCACAACTGGGAATGGTATACATAATACCGGCAAGTTCAATTTGACCGGAGAACGACGAAGAATGGCTGTAATTTAAGTCTAGAGAAAGAGTGAGAGTGAGATGAAATGGCTGGGCTTCTTACGCGGATTCAGACGCAAACAAAACGTAGTGAAGCTATCGGACTACATACCTAAAAAAGAAAGGAGGCACTACTGCTCCATTTGCAAGAAAAAAGTTGAATCAGTTGTTCATTACGCAGCGCCTCAGGGAAATGTTGCAGGTGTATGCAGTTCCTGTAAGCTGTTGGCGGATGAACGTGGAATGTACCCCATTTAATAGGAAGAATCATGCTCAGGAAATAACATTGCTTTGATTTATGAGCATTTTTGTAGTACATTAGCAAATGTATTCGAAGGAGGATTCTAATGTACTCAGGTAGACAAGACGATACTTTATACATCATGACCTACACCTTAAACAGCGGTATCAAGGGTACGGTTCCACTGTCTAATAAGCAGATTGTTGAGTGGCTGGATTGCTACAGAAATGAGAAGCGCTTCGTGACCGAGATTGGGAAAGAGTTCTTTGGATTGAATGCAGGCCTCGTGGCAGATTTCAAAGTTCAAAATCATTTATCCGATTATCAACAGACCATCATGCCCACACAGCAGCAGGATAATCTGGAACGCTTGTCCAGTGCATATAAATCAACCGAGCTATTGATGAAAATTGATTGCAAATGCGGTACGGCATATGTAACGGAATCTCCATATAAGCGAACCAAATGGTATTGTACGAAGTGTAAAGAGATCGTATTTCTGGACGCCAAAAAAGGAATGGTAGAAACGTCCCGCGGTGACGCATACTACATGACCAACAAATATTTTGTTTCCCGCGAATAGTGGGAGACTACGAATTAGAGCATCGCTTTGAAGCGGTGCTTTTTTGTAATGAATGTTGAACCGGGTAGAGCGAATGCAGTGGTTAAGCAAAAAAAGCCCTTCAGGGCTTTTTAAGAACAGGCAGGTCTGACTCAGAGATCTGTATCAGAGAACCTGCCGAATATATAATAAAAGCTGAACTAGCATTCTACTTTGTGAGGAGGAATGAAACAGCAGCGGCAGCGTGGTTCGTAAGCTTCCGAATCGCCAATCATGACAACCGGGCCAAGAGTGACTGGCTCTCCATTCACAATACGTTGAGTGAAGGCAGCATCAGGGCTTCCGCAAACTGCACAGAATGCGGAGAGTTTCTCAATGTCATCGGCCATGGCGAGCAGACCCCCAATATATCCGAATTCCTTGCCTCGATAATCCATATTAAGACCATCTACAATCACGTGTTTGCCGCAATAGGCAAGCTCGGAGACCAGGTCCATAATGGCACTGCTGAAAAATTGCACTTCATCAAAAGCAACCACATCAGCATCTTTGGTCTGGGCAAGAATCATCTCCACGGATTCCGGAGTTAATTGTCGGGGGATGGAATGGGCGGGAAGGCGATATCCGATTCGGCTGACAATCTCGTCCTGAGCAAACCGATCATCTTCGGCTGGTTTGTAAGCAACGACCTTTTTACGGCCAAATTGAATCAATTTCTGACAACGGCGAATGAGTTCACCGGATTTTTCACTGAACATGGGTCCAGTAATTACGGTAATACGTCCTGTTTGCACGGTGCTGCTACTCCTCTCACATACGGATTCAACAAAAAAAGCGACCATTACAGAGTACCACAAAATCTCCGTTCAGAGCTAGAACTAATCCAAGCTGCTTTGTGTTACTATATGGATTATTACACTGTTGGTAACGGCAGTTGTGAAGCTGTAGTATTGGAAAAGAGGTGTTTTACAAGTGAATGAAGCGATAAATGAAATGCAGCAGCGGTATGAGGAATTAAAGGGACAGGCTGTCCTTCATGAATGCGCGGAGGCACTGATTGCCGATCTGTTTGCGGAAATAGAGCGGCTGCAGGCCAGCAATTTAACCCTGCGCAGAACCATTCTGAAGTCTTCTTCCAAAGAGTCCCGGATGTCAACAAAGCTGAGGGATGCATTATACGAATAACCCGGAGATCACTCCGGGTTCTCTTCTGTCTGCAATTTGCGAGGAAATAGAATACCTGCTGTAATTCTGGCAATCATGGCAAAGGTAAGGCCAATGCCAGCATACATGTAGATCACGGTAAATGCTTTGCTGAAACCGGTGGTAGGCACAAATTCAGGATGCCCCACCGTCGTCAGAGTCACGGCACAGAAATAAAGCGCATCGATCCAGTGCAGCCCTTCCACACGGGTATAGAACAACGTTCCTGACAGCAGTGTTGCTGCAGTCAAGATAAAGAGTGCGAGAAACTTGGGGTCCTTGAACGCGTGGAAAATGCCCTTGAGCAATCTTTGCAGCGTCATGAGAAACGATATCATGTTAAACCATCCTGTCTTTTTTTGATGTCGATCATTCGCATCGTTTTCTTTAGTTACGTGCGGGATGATGCTGAGACATCCATGTGAATAAATAAGCATTATACCTGATCCTGCATGAATGATAAAGCTGGGGAGAACAGCAAAAAGCCCGGACTTATGAAAGCTTGCCGGGTGTCTCTGCCTGTTCGGTTGTGTTTTTGGAACGGAAACGGGGACCCACATAATTGCGTTTACGGTCACGGAACAAAATCCAGCCCCCCAAGAAACTCATGCCTGCAGCAAACAAGAGAAGCCCGCCTCCAAAGGAAAGCCACTGGAATCCTGGTGAGATCTGATCATTCCCGTGCTCAGCATAATATAGGAAAAGGGCGTCTTTCATCATCAAAAAACCTTTCATGGCCATTAGTCCGGGAATAACCAGGACCAAAATCGCCAAAAACCGTGCAAAGACCAGTCTAGTATTCATCACCATTTAACCCCTTCTGCCAAATGTCGACGTAAAATAAAGGTTGCGCTTACAGGTCATGCCTGATTCCATCATAGCTTGGTTTGTGCACGCTGTCCATGTGTTAGGACAAACTTTGAGTTGACTGCCCAAGGGGAGTACAATGGAATATAGTAAAGTTCTGCAAAAGGCTTTTCATCATCATCAACATCGTTCCATTCATAACGAAATCATATTGATAGAGGAGAACATAAAAGATGCCAATTACATGTGATGTTGCCATTCTCGGAGGAGGAACCGGAGGTTACGTTGCCGCAATTCGTGCTGCCCAGTTGGGTAAACAGGTCGTCATTATCGAGAAGGACAAGCTTGGGGGCACCTGCCTGCATCGCGGATGTATTCCTAGCAAGGCGCTGCTAAGAAGTGCAGAAGTGTACGCAGAGATTCAAGAGAGCGAATCGTATGGAATTGAGACAGCTGGAGCAACGCTGGTATTTCCCAAAGTGCAGGCCCGTAAGGATGCCATTGTAGAACAGCTTCATCAGGGCGTCCAATATTTGATGAAAAAAAATAAGATTCAGGTCGTACAGGCCAAAGGCCGTGTCATCGGACCATCCATTTTCTCGCCGCAGAGCGGAGCCGTAGCTGTGGAGTTTGAAGATGGAGAGATGGATACGGTTGTGCCGACCAATCTCATCATTGCTACCGGGTCACGTCCGCGCGTACTTCCGGGCCTGGAGCCGGATGGCCGGTATATCATGAGCAGTGACGAAGCTCTGCGGATGGATGAACTGCCAACATCACTCATCATCGTGGGTGGTGGCGTGATTGGGCTGGAATGGGCATCCATGCTGAATGACTTCGGGGTGGACATTACGGTTGTCGAGGCTGCAGATCATGTGTTACCCGCAGAAGACGAGGACGTGGCAAGGGAGATGCAGCGGTTGCTCGGCAAACGCGGAGTACGCTTCCTGACAAAGGCTAAAATCATGCCAGAATCATATGAGGCTGGTCAAGAAGGCGTTCGAATTGATGTTCAGATTAATGACGATCAGCAGGAGACGCTCAGTGCGGACAAAATGCTGATATCCGTCGGGCGGCAGGCTAATGTTGAGAATATTGGACTCGAAAACACGGATATCAAACTGGAACGTGGATTCATCGCGGTAAACAAACATCTGCAGACCGGTGAAGGGCATATTTACGCCATTGGAGATGTTATTGGTGGATTACAGCTTGCGCATGCAGCGAGTCATGAAGGCATTCTGGCCGTGAATCATCTGGCAGATGAAACCGTTCATGCAGTCGAATCCCACCGTATTCCGCGGTGTGTGTACACTCGTCCTGAGGCTGCAAGCATTGGTTTCACGGAGCGTGAAGCGAAAGAGCGCGGCTTCGATGTCAAGACCGGCAAGTTTCCGTTTCAGGCGATTGGCAAATCGCTCGTTCATGGAAACAGGGACGGTTTTGTGAAGGTAATCGCCGATGCCAAGACGAATGATATATTGGGTGTACATATGATTGGTACCCATGTGACGGAACTGATTGCAGAGGCTTCACTTGCACAAATGCTGGACGCGACGCCTTGGGAAGTAGGCCAGACGATCCATCCCCATCCTTCCCTGTCCGAAATTATGGGTGAAGCGATGTTGGCCGTAGACGGAAAGGCCATTGGAATGTAAGTCTGATCAGGCTTATAAGAAAGGTCCTTTCCTTTTTTGGGCAAAAGGGATTATAATAAGGTTAAGCCAAGTCTTAGTACCAGGTTATAAGATCGGGTTGTAAGACGGGCACAGGCTCTGATTAAAAGGAGGTACCTCATATGAGTTCACAAGGTACTGCAGATGCGGTCCACCGCCATGAACAGCTGGGACTTAGCGATGGAGAAGTATTGGACATGTACAAATACATGCTGCTTGCACGCAAGTTCGATGAACGTTGCTTGCTCTTGCAGCGGGCCGGCAAAATTAACTTTCACGTATCCGGTGTAGGTCAGGAAGCTGCGCAAGTGGGTGCTGCTTTTGGACTGGACCGGGATCACGATTATTACTTACCTTATTACCGCGATTACGGCTTCGTATTGGCGGTAGGCATGACGCCTCGCGAGCTGATGCTCTCTGCATTTGCCAAGGCGGAAGATCCGAATAGCGGCGGCCGTCAGATGCCAGGGCATTTTGGTCATAAAAAGCTGCGAATTGTTACGGGCTCAAGCCCGGTTACTACTCAAGTACCTCATGCCGTAGGTTTTGCACTGGCAGCAAAAATGCAGAAAAAGGAATTTGTTTCATTTGTTACGTTTGGTGAAGGCTCAAGCAACCAGGGAGACTTCCACGAAGGAGCTAACTTCGCTGGAGTTCACAAGCTGCCTGTCATTATTATGTGTGAGAACAACCAATACGCCATCTCGGTTCCGGTCCATAAGCAGCTTAGCGGCAAGATATCGGATCGCGCACTGGGGTACGGCTTCCCTGGATTACGGGTTGACGGCAATGATGCGCTTGAAGTATATGCTGCCGTCAAAGAAGCGCGCCGCCGTGCCATTGCCGGTGAAGGCCCTACCCTGATTGAAGCCATGATGTACCGTTTATCTCCTCACTCCACTTCCGACAATGATCTGGCTTACCGGACCAAGGAAGAGGTTGACGAGAATTGGAAGAAGGACGGCGTTCTTCGGATGAAAAATTATTTGATTGATTGCGGCATCTGGGACGAAGCCCGGGATGCGGATCTGGCTTCCCAGCTCGCGCTGGAAATGAAAGAAGCGACTGAATATGCAGACAACGCGCCATATCCGAAACCTGAGGATACTCTGACGCACGTTTACGCGGACAGCGAAGAAGGGGGACGGTAATCATGGCGGTTATGGAATATATCGATGCGATCCGTCTTGCGATGAAAGAAGAGATGGAGCGAGACGAGAATGTCTTTGTACTGGGTGAAGACGTCGGTGTCAAAGGCGGCGTGTTTACCACAACCAAAGGCTTGCAAGAGCAATTCGGCGAGATGCGTGTGATGGATACACCTTTGTCCGAATCGGCCATTGCAGGGGTAGCCATTGGGGCGGCTATGTATGGCATGAAGCCCATTGCGGAGATGCAATATTCAGACTTTATGCTGCCGGCAACCAATCAGATCATTAGTGAAGCGGCCAAAATCCGCTATCGTTCCAACAATGACTGGAGCTGTCCGATTGTTATCCGTGCGCCGATTGGCGGAGGGATCTTCGGAGGATTGTATCATTCACAATGTCCGGAATCCATTTTCTTTGGTACACCTGGTTTGAAAATCATCGCTCCTTACTCGGCATACGACGCCAAAGGTTTGCTCAAAGCTGCCGTCCGCGACCCGGATCCGGTACTGTTCTTCGAAAATAAGAAGTGTTACAAGCTGATTAAAGAAGACGTACCAGAGGATGATTACATCGTTCCGATCGGCAAAGCAAATGTGCTTCGCGAAGGTGCGGATATCACGGTTATCGGGTACAGCCAGCCGCTGCATTTTGTAATGCAGGCTGCGGAAGAGCTGGAGCGAGAAGAAGGGATTACTTCCCACGTTCTGGATCTGCGTACATTGCAGCCGCTTGACCGTGAAGCGATCATTGCTTCCGCTCGTCAGACAGGCAAGGTGCTCATTGTTCATGAGGACAACAAAACAGGTGGTGTTGGTGCCGAAGTTGCGGCTATTATCAGCGAAGAGTGCCTGTTCGATCTGGATGCACCTATTCAGCGTCTTTGCGGACCGGACGTACCGGCGATGCCAATCAGCCCGACACTGGAGAAATTCTACATGCTTAGCAAGGATAAAGCGAAGGAAGCGATGCGCACCCTTGCGGAGTATTAATTCGGTTGATCATAAGTTTCGACAATCTGTTCGAAAAAAAGGTTAAAAGCAAAGTTTGGAGTGATATAACAAATGGCTGAACGTATGAAATGGATCGAGGTCATTATGCCGCAGCTGGCAGAATCGCTGGTCTCGGCTACCATTGGAAAATGGTTAAAAAAACCGGGCGACCGGGTTGAACAATACGAGCCAATCTGTGAAGTAATCACCGATAAGGTCAATGCAGAGATTCCATCGACAGTGGATGGAATCATGGGCGACCTTCTGGTAGAAGAAGGTACGACGATTGCTGTTGGCGAAGCCATCTGCCGGATGCAGGTAGCAGCTGCGGATGATGAGCAAGTGGCAGAGCAAGTGACACAAGTATCCCAGCAGAACAATGCACAGCAAGGATCCGTGACTCCAGCAGGTCATGATCCCAATCAGCCTATGCGTAATCGCTACTCTCCTGCGGTACAGTCACTTGCAGCAGAACATGGTCTCAACTTGCAGGCCATTCAAGGAACAGGAGCAGGCGGACGCATCACACGCAAGGATGTGCTTGCTATTATCGCTCAAGGTGGCCAAACAAGTATACCGTCAGCACAACCTTCCTCTGAAGCTAGTCCATCTGCTTCACCGTTTAGCGGTTTGAACAAAAACGGGGCAGAAACGGGAATCTCCGCAAGAGAAGCGGTTTCTGCGCAGGATGCTGGCGTTCCCGTGAGACATTCAGGGATTCATTTGACGGAATCTCCGAAAATCCCGCAGATTGAAGTAGAAGGTGGCGGCCAGGGAAGATCGGAATATTTTATCGATGTTACTCCTGTGCGTAATGCCATTGCCCGGAACATGCGTCAGAGCGTATCGGAGATCCCTCACGCATGGACCATGATTGAAGTGGATGTTACCAACCTGGTCATGCTGCGCAATAAGCTCAAGGATGAGTTCAAGCGTAAAGAAGGCATTAATCTGACGTACCTCTCCTTCATGATGAAGGGTGTTGTAAATGCGATTAAGGATTACCCGATTATGAACTCGGTTTGGGCTGTCGACAAAATTATCGTTAAACGGGATATTAACTTGTCCATGGCGGTAGGTACGGAAGACTCTGTGCTGACACCTGTGATCAAGCATGCGGATCAGCGTAATATCGCAGGTCTGGCCCGGGAAATCGATGATTTGGCACGCAAAACCCGTGAAGGTACCCTGAAGCTGGATCATATGCAAGGTGGTACGTTTACAGTCAATAATACCGGTTCCTTTGGTTCAATTCTTTCGCAACCGATTATTAACTATCCACAAGCGGCAATTCTCACGTTTGAGTCGATCGTGAAGAAGCCTGTAGTCATTAATGACATGATTGCCGTTCGTTCGATGGCCAACCTGTGTCTGTCTCTGGATCATCGGATACTGGATGGCGTCATCTGCGGCAGGTTCTTGCAGCGGGTCAAGGAAAACCTTGAGGGTTATAATATGGAAACAAAGGTGTATTAATGAAATAGAGTTGTCAAGGGAAAGTGTATGTGCCAAAGGCCGTGCACTTTTCCCACTGTCTGCGGTTAAACGATCAAATATGGTTTGGACAATGAAGCGGAAGGGTGTGGGGAAATCATGAACAAGCCGCTGGATGTGACATACATACCGATGCTTGATTATGAACAGGCTTGGAACCGCCAAAAAGCAATTGTACAGCAGCTGGACGAAGGTGAGGGAGTCGAGCAGATGCTTCTGCTGCAGCATCCTCCCACGTATACAATCGGATCTCAGAATCATCCGGAGCATCTGCTTCTCAGCAAGGAGGAGCTCGAGGCAAAGGGGATTACCTTGTTTCAAATTGATCGTGGCGGTGATATTACATATCATGGTCCAGGCCAGCTTGTTGGTTATCCGCTGCTCGTTCTCGGCCGTGATGAAGCTCTTGATTTACATGGGTATTTGCGCAATCTGGAGCAGGTCATCATTGATTACCTGGCAGATGAGGGAATTGAGGCAGGCCGGAAAGAGGCATACACCGGAGTATGGATCGGAGATATGAAGATCGCTGCCATCGGGGTAAAGTTCAACCGTTGTAAACATCGGCGAGGATTCGTGACGAGTCATGGTTTTGCTTTTAATATTACTTCAGGTATTCAGGATGAAGGATTTCAGGGGATTATCCCTTGTGGCATAGAGCAGTACGGCGTAACCTCTCTCGAGGACATCACCGGCAGAACCTACACCGTGGAGCAAGTTGCCCAGCAGATTGTCCCCTATTTCGGACGTATTTTTCCATACGAGATGACTTGGAGAACCGAAAAAGAAGCCATTGTCCGTCTCTAGTTCAGACAGTCAAGGGCTTCAGATTCTATCCAAATAGTAGAGGTTCAAGAGCAATGAAAAGGGTAGACCCGATCATGGCAATCAGCATGAGATAGATCACGATTTTGAACCATTTCTTTTTTTGCATGAAGAGAGAACTCCTTTCAACAAATGAAAAATAAACAAGCATATTAATTGTATTGTACCGTATCCATGAGAGGGAGGAAAGTCCTATGATTAAACAGGAACGTGTTGTACATCAGTTTATGGAACTGGTGCAGATCGACAGTGAAACGAAGAATGAACATAACATCTCCAACGTATTGAAGGAGCAGTTTACCCAGCTGGGTCTCAGCATTTATGAGGACGACACCATGGAGAAAACCGGGCATGGAGCAGGTAACCTGATTGTTACCTGGGAAGCGGATGGTGCACCGGAGGCAGCGCCGATCTTTTTTACCTGCCACATGGATACTGTAACTCCTGGACAGGGAATTAAACCCGAGCTTGGGGAAGATGGTTGGATTCGCAGCGATGGAACAACGATCCTCGGAGCAGACGACAAGGCAGGTATTGCTGCTCTGCTTGAAGCGATTCGGGCGATCCAGGAGAACAAGGTTCCACACGGGAAAATTCAGTTCGTCATTACCGTTGGCGAAGAATCCGGTCTGGTCGGTGCCCGTGCAATGAATCCAAAAGATATTGAGGCTGAATTCGGTTATGCACTTGATTCCAATGGTGCAGTGGGAACAATTTGTGTGGCTGCCCCGGCGAGAGCCGAGATTCAGATGAACATTTATGGGAAATCTGCACATGCAGGTGTGAACCCCGAAGATGGCATCAGTGCCATCCAAGTGGCGGCGAAGGCCATTGCAGCAATGACACTGGGACGGATTGATGATGAGACCACAGCCAATATTGGCAAGTTTCAGGGCGGATCTGCACTGAACGTTGTGTGTGATTTTGTACAGATTGAAGCGGAAGCACGCAGTATTGTACAGGAAAAAGTGGAAAAGCAAATTGCTCAGATGCGTGAAGCTCTTGAAACAACCTGCCGCAAATACGGTGCCACAGCCGAATTCCGCAGCGAGATTTTGTATCCTGCCTTCGGGTTCCACGATGAGCATGAGGTTGTGCAGCTTGCGCAGCGTGCGATTCGCGGCCTGGGTCTGGAAACAAGTACGTTTGCTTCGGGTGGTGGCAGTGATGCCAACATCTTCAATGGCTTCAACATTCCGACCGTCAATCTGGCGGTAGGTTATGAGGATATTCATACGACAAAAGAGCGCATTCGTGCGGAAGATATCGTTAAACTGTCCCAGGTTGTCGTAGCCATCATTCAGGAGACCGCTTCTGGCAGCAAGTAAGCATATATTGAGAGGTATTTATTTGGGAGCAAGCACCTCTCTACGTAAAAGTCCGAAACCGGTTAGCATCGGATTCGGACTTTTTGTGAATTCATGTTATATTTCATGGGAGAAATGAAAGTAAACAAGGATTACTTTCGTCCCGCAATCAGTTCACTTAGTTTGGCATCAGGACCCCATTCACGCAGCCATTGCTTGAGTATAAGCTGGACTTGCCTTGCTTGTCCGACCACATGTACCGATTGAGATGTCACATAACTGTTCATTGGATATCCCCCTGATTTGTTTTATATTTCTCGAAAGGTTATAGGCTCACGATATGCCAAAAAACGGGGGATTATACGTATTGTGAATATAAAATCTTAAAAAATGGAGTTGATCCTATATGAATCCTACCAACCAAACGGGCTCTAACCACCCGTCTAATCCCAAGCTCGATGAAGTAACAGTCTCGACGAAGCCAATCTTTGAAGGAAAAGTCATTTCTCTTCAGGTCGATACGGTCAAGCTGCCTAATGGACAGACAGCTTCACGTGAGATTATTCGTCACCCCGGGGCCGTAGCTGTGCTTGCCCTGAATGGGGATCGCATGCTGGTGGTTGATCAGTATCGTCAGGCGATGGGGCGTACCGAGGTGGAAATACCTGCAGGCAAACTTGATCCGGGAGAAGAGCCGGAGGCTGCGGCCGCTCGTGAATTACGAGAAGAAACCGGCTATGCAGCCAAGTCGCTGCGTCATCTGCGTTCTTTCTATACATCACCTGGTTTCGCAGACGAGATCATTCACTTGTATATTGCCGAGGAGCTCGAAGCCGGAGACATGGCACTGGATGAAGATGAATTTCTCGAGGTATCTGAAATCACGCTTGAGGAAGCTTATCAGCTCATGGATCAGAACCGGATCAGTGATGCAAAAACGATGATGGCTGTGTACGCATGGGATCTGTACAGAACAACAGGGCGGTTTTAATGATGGCAGATCAGCAGACAACGTCTAACACGTGGGATTCCTGTTACGCAGACCTGCATATCCACATTGGGCGTACGTCCCGCGGTGAAGCTGTTAAAATCAGTGGCAGCCGGGATCTGACCTTCGAGAATATTGCTCGTGAAGCGTCAGAGCGCAAGGGAATTCATCTGCTCGGCGTCATAGACTGCCATTCACCAGTGGTACAGATGGATATCGAGCAGCTGCTTGAGAATGGCACGATGTCCGAGCTGAAGGATGGAGGCATTGCCTACCAGGACACCACGATTCTTCTCGGTACCGAAATCGAGCTGCGCGAACCGGAGATGAGAGAATATCACATGCTGGCCTACTTTCGTGATTTGACAACGATGAAGTCATTTACGGAGTGGATGCAGCGTTATATGAAAAATGTGAATCTCAGTTCACAACGGGTATATGTCTCATCCCTCGAAATGCAGGCCGAGATAAAAGCCCGTGGCGGGCTCATCGTGCCCGCACATGCCTTTACACCTCATAAAGGCATCTATGGCAGCACGGCTCCGCGTATGGCAGATGTGCTGGATACAAGCCTGATTGATGCGGTGGAGCTAGGATTAAGCTCAGACTCATCTATGGCCAGCTACATTCAGGAGCTTGACCAGCTCCCTTTTCTAACCAATTCGGATGCACATTCCCTTGGTAAAATCGGACGCGAGTATAATGAGCTGCAGATTGCCCATCCTTCATTTGAAGAATTCAGCATGGCATTGAAGGGGCAGGCTGGAAGAAGTATCAAGGCCAATTACGGCTTGAACCCGAGGCTTGGCAAATACCACCGCACGTATTGTGCAGCCTGTGGCAGCATCATGGATGAACAGGCGATGTCAGCAGAACGCTGCCCCTATTGCGGCAGTACGAAGCTGGTGCAGGGCGTTCTGGATCGTATACTGGCCATTGCAGATCGGGAGAGCCCTCACGTTCCAGAATTCAGGCCACCGTACCACTATCAGGTACCGCTTGAGTTTATCCCGGGACTGGGCAAGGCAAAGCTGCGTCAGCTTTTGGAACACTTTGGCACCGAAATGAATGTCCTTCATAGAACAAGTGAAGAGGAGCTTGCGAGTGTTGTGGGACCCGTTCTGGCCAGTCTTATCGTTTCTGCTCGAAATGGTCGACTGGAGTTGTCATCCGGAGGCGGGGGAACCTATGGCAAGGTCTCTGGTAAGGAAATGGACTAAGACAGGTAGAAGGGAAGGATAGGGAGCGTATCGGGACAAGGAGTCATACCCACGTACTTCGGTTCATAGAATGACTGTGTGGATTTCTTAGAGATCCTGCAGCATGATAACCGGAAAGGGGACCCGTTCCTGTATGCGTTCTTCCTATTTCACGTTCAAAGGTCAAACCTCGTTATATGTATTTGTAGCTGTCTTGTTTCTGGTCGGTGTCATTTTTGGCGCCTTGATGGTTAATGCCCTGTCTCTTGAACAGCGTCAGGATCTGGAGGGCTATCTGGGCAATTTTTTCATGACAGTCCAGCACAGCGGGCAGATCGTCGAATCCGGAACCTATTGGGATATAGCGATACTACATCTGAAATGGGTTGGACTTATCTGGATACTGGGCCTGTCCGTCATCGGATTGCCGGGTATATTGGTTTTGGATTTTCTAAAAGGAGTGCTGATCGGATTTACCGTTGGATATCTCGTCGGACAGTATTCCTGGAAAGGGCTGCTGTTTGCCCTGGTATCCGTCGCGCCGCATAATTTGTTCGTCATTCCGGTATTGCTGATCTGCAGTGTGTCGGCCATGACCTTTTCCTTATATATCATTCGGAATCGTGTACTCATGCAGCGGGCGCCGGGTGGACAAAGGCCGTTTGCCTCTTATGTGCTGCTGACACTGGTTATGGCTGGACTGCTGTTAGGCGTCGCGTCTTTTGAAACTTGGGTAACACCTGCGATGATGCGCTGGGTAACGCCAATGCTGCTCCCGGCGTAGCGCCGTAACGGACCGTGTAAAATGTTGACTTTAATTACGCACTCCCCCTATAATGAAAGAAGTGGGTTAAGTTGCAGTGTGCAGTGATTTCCTAGGGGGAGGGAGAAAATGGAAGCACGGATCGATAAAATTAAGCAGCAACTACAGTCCCAAGGTTATAAATTAACGCCCCAGCGGGAAGCCACCGTAAGAGTACTTCTTGAGAATGAAGAAGATCATCTGAGTGCGGAAGACGTATTCATGCTCGTTAAAGAAAAAGCTCCCGAAATCGGTCTGGCAACCGTGTACCGTACCCTCGAACTGCTGAGTGAGCTGCATGTTGTAGAGAAAATCAACTTCGGCGACGGTGTAGCGCGTTATGATCTGCGCGGAGATACATCCAAGCATCACCATCATCACTTAATTTGCGTTCAATGCGGAAGTATGGATGAAATACGTGAAGACTGGCTTGGACCGCTTGAAGAGCGTCTGGAGCGGGAATTTAACTTTTCGGTAGTAGATCACCGACTGGATTTTCATGGGATTTGTTATCGTTGCAAAGCTAAAAATGACCAGAAGCCCAAAGATGAAGAATAACATAGCATATCTTCAAGCTCTCACCGGCGGTTTTGACGGGAGAGCTTTTTTGGTCCAGTACATGATGTGAGGTTACCTCTGATGTCATCTCAAATGTCATATTCCTGCGTTTGTCGTCATACCCTGATTCTAGATGAAGGGATTCAAACCAGGAGGGGGACAACCCATGATTATTTCACTGCGCCAAGGGCTTCGTTTTATACGATTTATTATAGTTTTTGCAGGATTGGTTTATCTGTTCTATCATGTTCTGGATTTGTTCAACGGCTGGATCTCACCTGTGGATCAGTATCAGATGCCCACAGGAAATGCAGTCAAAGTCTTTCAGGAGACGGTTTGGCCAGGCAATGGAGAAGCACGTCTTACGCTGGCGGAGAGACTCCGTTTGTTTTATTGGTATGGGGAGTAGTCCGGACAGCCAGGGATGCAAATACGGAAGCAGGTTGCCAGTTCGGCAATGCTGTCAGATGAGGAGCGTTGTACATGAGACAGACGATACACCCCTATGCCTTATACTTGGAAGAAGATAAAGGGATGTCAAGCAGTACGCTGGAGTCGTATCTTCGGGACGTGGACAAGTTCATCGAATTTGCAGATAAGGAATACGGTATTCGTGAGGCAGGGCAGGTGCGTCGTACTCATGTTATCTTGTTTATCGGCAAGCTGAAGCAGGCGGGGCGTGCCAATGCGACCATTGCTCGCAGCGTGGTATCCTTGCGTTCCTATTTTCATTTTTTAATGCGTCGTGGCGAGATTCTGCAGGACCCAACGTTTGATGTCGAGGCTCCGAAAGCAGACAAAACGCCGCCACAGGTATTGACGGTGGATGAAATTGAACTCCTTCTGGCCTCGCCCGATACTCGCTCTGCCCAAGGGGTGCGTGATCGTGCCATGCTTGAGCTTTTGTATGCTACCGGTATTCGGGTCTCGGAATTGATCGCACTGGATATACGGGATGTTCAACCTGGCATGCGGTTTATTCGATGCGGAGGTGCAGGCAAAGAACGGATTTTGCCGATTGGCGCACCGGCAGCACATTGGGCAAGTGTGTATGTTAACGATTTTCGTAACCACCTGCTCAAAACAGACTCGGACGAGCAGGCCCTGTTCGTCAACGTGTCCGGAAGACGTTTAACCCGCCAGGGCTTCTGGAAGCTGCTCAAAAAAGCGGCGATGGATGCAGGGATTTCGGAAGAGATTACACCGCACACGCTGCGCCATTCCTTTGCGGCCCACCTGATTGCTAGCGGGGCGGATACTCGTGCAGTACAGGACATGCTGGGCCATGTAGAGCAGGCAGGACAACAATATGGGAATCATGGCCGCAAAACGATGAAGGAGATCTATGAAACTCATCATCCGCGAGCCAAATAATTGGCTTTAACGTTAAAATTTCAATAATTGATGCGGAACAGATAGCTGATTTAGGATAAAATAAACTGTACACATTTAAACGCCGTTATACATAAGCGAGTGCATCGGTCAGGAGCAATATACCTGAACGATGCACCTAGCTGACATAGACGGAAGTTTCAACTCAAGGGGGAACATTTGAAATGACAGCATTAAATCAACAGATGATTCAGGAAGCTGCTTCTTACATTCAAAGCAAAAGCTCCATCAAGCCGGAAGTCGGTTTGATTTTGGGTTCGGGTCTTGGCATTCTGGCCGATCTTATCGAAGATGGCGTAAGTATTGCCTATCAGGATATTCCTCACTTCCCGGTCTCCACGGTAGAAGGGCATGAAGGGGAATTGCTGGTCGGCACCATTAAAGGCCGCCCGGTTGTTATGATGAAAGGCCGGTTCCATATGTACGAAGGATATGGCCCCGAGCTCACAGCGTTTCCTGTACGTGTCATGAAAGAACTTGGTGTATCTTCACTGCTCGTAACCAACGCGGCCGGCGGTGTGAACACTTCGTACGAGCCGGGCGATCTGATGCTGATCTCGGATCATTTGAATATGACGGGCAAAAATCCGTTGATCGGGCCTAATGACCCGGCAATGGGCGTGCGCTTCCCTGACCTGTCTGAAGCCTACAGCCGCCGTTTGCGCGCACTGGCGAAAGATACAGCGGCTTCGCAAGGCTTTAATGTGCGTGAAGGTGTATACGCAGGCTTGCTGGGTCCTAACTATGAGACACCTGCTGAGATCGTGATGCTGCGTACGCTGGGTGCAGACGCGGTGGGGATGTCTACGGTATCCGAGGTTATTGTGGCACGTCATGCTGGTCTGGAAGTGCTCGGCATTTCCTGCATCAGTAACATGGCAGCTGGAATCCTTGATCAGCCGCTGTCCCATGATGAGGTCATGGAAACGACTGAGCGTGTTCGTGAATCATTCCTTGCGCTTGTTCTGGCCGTCATTCCGCAAATGTAAATCGTAAGCTACAGTAAGACAACCTATGGTGGTCCTTGGGATCATTCAAGAGGTTGTCTTTTTAATTTTTTACAAAAAAGTGAAATTCAGAAAATATAGAAAGAGTAACATGAAAATGTTCTGCCTAAGGAAAAAACATTCAGTGGAGTTATAACGATCTATATGTGATGTAAGGAGGTTTGATATGAATATTGACCGTCTTATCGGAGTCATACATATTGGAGTGCTGCTGCTGCTTTTCTTTGTTAAAACGAATATTGCGTTTTTGGCTGCCAGTATCATTATCGTTTTGATCATGATTTATCAAACCTATACCGCTCCGACAAAGTGGAACATCCGTATATCTGTCGTATTAACTTCGTTTCTTATCTTCTGGAATATCTATTCCTGGGATTTAGGGGGATGATTCCCTCGCTACACAACAGTGGGCAGCTTACGTGTTCTCTCTTCAGGAGGGGCACGTTTTTTTGTACATTTGTTTGAGAATAGAAAAAGTTCGGGAAATCATTCATGGGATGGAATAATTTACTGAAAACGCGCCGACAATGATTAGCAGTACATGCATGGAGCATGCAGTAAGCAAGTCATTTGAGGAGGTTAACCCTAGTGAAGAAACGAATAATGGCATCGTTCATGACCCTATGTATTTTGCTACCCCTTATGGCGACAACAGCGCTGGCGGAGGAAGCACCCAAAACGGCAGGAGGGACAGATCTTGCCCCGTCCGCTCGTTCTGCCATATTGATGGATGCCGATACGGGAACGGTTATTTTTGAGAAAAACAGTCATGATCAGCTGCCTCCGGCGAGTATTACAAAGATTATGACCATGCTGCTGACGATCGAAGCCATTGATTCCGGCAAGCTGAAGCTGACGGATAAGGTGAGAACGAGTGAATATGCTGCATCCATGGGTGGTTCACAGATTTTCCTTGAACCTGGCGAAGAGATGACAGTTGATGACATGTTAAAAGGAATCGCCATGGCTTCCGGTAATGATGCATCTGTTGCAATGGCAGAGAAAATTGCCGGATCAGAAGAAGCTTTTGTACAGCTGATGAATGAACGGGCGAAAGAGCTCGGTATGAAAGATACTCACTTTGCCAATTGTAACGGACTGCCAGTGGAGAATCATTATTCTTCCGCACATGACATTGCGCTGATGAGTCGTGAACTGCTGAAACATTCAGGCATTACCAAATACACGGGAGCATACCAGGACTACCTTCGTAAAGATACGGAAAAGCCCTTCTGGCTGGTGAATACGAATAAACTGGTCCGTTTCTACTCAGGCGCAGACGGTCTGAAAACGGGTTATACATCAGAAGCCAAATTCTGCTTGTCGGCTACCGCTATGAAGGACGGACTGCGTACGGTTGCTGTAGTGCTGGGTGAACCGAATACGAAAACTCGAAATGCTGAAGTGTCTTCGATGTTCGACTATGCGTTCGGACAATACACAATGAAACCTTTGTACAAAGCAGGGGATCAGCTCGGCAGTCTTAAAATTGAAAAAGGGGAAGTCGCTGAGCTGCCGCTGACGGCTACGCAAAATTATAGTGTGCTGATGCGCAAAGGCGCCAAATCCGATGAGTTCCGCCATGAGCTGTTAATGGCAAAAGAAGTGAAAGCACCCGTCAAGGCTGGTCAGAGCGTAGGTAAGCTTGTCGTATACCAAGGAAACGAGGTCATCAAGGAGTTCGATATCCAGGCCCCTCAGGATGTGAATAAGGCTGGCTGGTGGAAGCTGTTTAAACGAACAACATCGAACCTGTTTGATTAAACGCCGATTTGCGCGTTCTGCATACATTCCTTGAACGTATTTTGTAGTTAAATAGGGGTTTTCTTCTAGTTTTGTCGGGGGGCAGGAAAAGCCTTCGGAAACGTAGAAATCCTTGTTCAAGACTGGGAGGAGAGTGAGCAAACGTGAACTTGCATGTGGAAATGGAACATCACCGCGGGATTCTGATTGTGCGATTATCCGGGGAGCTGGATCACCATACAGCCGATATGGTTCGAATGCAAATGGATGAGGCCATCCAACGCAGACAGTGTGAACATCTGGTGCTTAGCCTGAAAGATCTTCAATTCATGGACAGTTCGGGTCTGGGTGTTATATTGGGCAGATACAAACTCATTAAAAATAAAGGCGGCAAGATGGTTGTATGTGATGTTAATCCGCCGGTCTATCGTTTGCTGGAAATGTCGGGTTTGTTCAAGATCATGCCGATTTACGAAAATGAGGGAACAGCTCTCTCGGGTCTGGAGGTCGTCTCATGAGTGAAGGTACGGGAACAAATTTCATGAATTTGCAATTTGCGGCCAAGTCGGAGAACGAATCGTTCGCAAGGGTGACTGTCGCGGCATTTATCTCCCAACTTGATCCCACAATGGACGAGCTCAGCGATCTGAAGACGGTTGTCTCGGAAGCGGTGACGAACAGTATCATCCACGGGTATAACAACAATCCCGAGGGTGTCGTGTCCATTCAGGCGCAAATTCGCGAAGACATGATTACAATTATTGTGGAAGATCGCGGAGAAGGAATCGAAGACCTGGAACTGGCCAAACAGCCGCTATATACATCCAAACCCGAACTTGAGCGGTCGGGCATGGGCTTCACCATTATGGAAAACTTCATGGATGAATTCGAAGTCAGCAGCGAGCCCGGCAGAGGCACCTCCATCAAGATGAAGAAGAGGATTGAATCCAAGAAAGCAATGTATAATTAGGGGTTGGTCTAATGGATGCTGAAGTGAAACCATCTTCACAGACCTATTTGGACGATGCCGAGGTCAAACGGCTGATTGCGCTCAGTCAGTCGGGTGACCATGTCGCACGGGATACGCTGGTGAACTGCAACATCAGACTAGTCTGGTCTGTCGTTCAGCGTTTTATGAACAGGGGATATGAACCGGAGGATCTGTTCCAGATTGGTTGTATCGGCCTGCTCAAATCGGTGGACAAATTCGACCTTAGTTATGACGTGAAGTTCTCTACCTATGCGGTACCGATGATCATCGGAGAGATTCAACGTTTCCTGCGGGATGACGGAACCCTCAAGGTTAGTCGTTCCCTGAAGGAAATGGCGAATAAAGTCCGCAAAAAAAGGGACGAACTGTCCAAACATCTTGACCGTCTGCCAACGATCAAGGAAGTGGCTGAACAGCTGGGGGTGACCCCGGAGGAGGTTGTTTTTGCCCAGGAAGCGAACAAACCGCCGACGTCTATTCATGAGACCGTGTTTGAGAACGACGGGGATCCGATTACATTGATGGACCAGATTGCCGACGAATCTCAGGAACGCTGGTTTGATAAGCTGGCGCTCAATGAAGCGATCGGCGGCCTTAGTGAGCGGGAACGACTGATCGTTTATCTACGGTATTACAGGGATCAGACGCAGTCGGAGGTCGCTACTAGGCTGGGGATTTCTCAAGTTCAGGTTTCCCGGCTGGAGAAAAAGATACTTCAATCGATTCGCGATCAGATCGCGCAGTAGATGATGGAGTGCGGACTCCAACACGGTTGCCGAATCGCCAATATACGACAACTAACAACCTTTCGTCGCGCATCTAACGCGAGTGAGGTTGTTTGTCGTTCAACCGTTTAGATGATCCTGAGCGATTGTATTGCATGACCAGAATCAACCCGATAATACAGGCAGTACCCAGCCATTGATAGAAACCAAAGGGTTCATGGAGCCACACGACGGTTGTAGCAACGGCAGCCAGAGGTTCAGCACTACCAAGCAGGCTGGTCTCTTTGGGTGTAAGGCTTTTTAAACTCGCAATGTAGAACCAAAAAGCAATCATCGTCCCGAAGATAATCGTAAATACCAAATACCCGTATGTTTCAGTAGAGATGCTGGCAAAGTTCGCTTTCCATGGCGGGTGAATCAAACTAAGGCCCAGACCACCAATAATCATGGCCCAGCCAACGATAACAAGTGAGTCAAATTTCTTAATCAGCTGTACAGCATAAAGTGTATAGAATGCAGCAGCTACCCCGGACAATAACCCGAAGATCACCGCAAGCCAGGAGACAGATAACTGTGTAACCGAGCCATTCGTCAGCAGTAGAAAACAGCCCAGGAGTGCGAGGATGCCGCATGCAAGGTCCTTGCGCGTGAGTGCAGACTGCTTCCGCAGTGCAATGTAAATCATGATCATGATGGGGGAAAGGTACTGAAGCAGAGTCGCCACAGCCGAGTTACCGTGTTTAATGGAAGCCATATACGTATACTGAACGGCGAGCATACCTGCTAATCCAAATAGGATCAGTTGTACAGCTGTCTTTTTATTTCTCCATACATCAATAATCTGAGATCTGCTGTGTGTAAAAGATTGAATAACCAGAAGCAGGGTACCCGCGCTCAGCAATCGAACAGTTACATACAAATTGACTTCAATACCATCCAGTTGAAACAGTTTTTGGGATACGGTTCCTCCGATCCCCCAGCAGATGGCCCCTGTTAGAACGAGCAGGAAACCCGATAGCTTGGAACTTGCAGATGTTGTCACTCTTGATCGCCTCACCTTAAATATAAGAATAGTGCTATATTAAGGAGAAATGCGATATATTAATATCAATATTACACGTAAAAATATAAATATATTGAGATGAGGCTTATGCAAAAGACTGAATTTATCATTGATCAAAATTTGAAGGAAATGACGAAGCATCGGACCGATACTTTACCTGTTGCCTGTTATGAAACAACCATTGTGAATAATATACACGGACACATCCCCCTGCACTGGCATGATGAATTGCAGTTTGTTGCGGTTCTCCAGGGGACAGTGTTGTTCCATATTAACGACCAAATAATTCGTGTATCCAAAGGTGATGGTATTTTTATTAACAGTGGAGTTCTGCATATGGCCGAAGATCATGGAGGGAACAATAACTGCATCTATCTATGTCTGAATTTGACGCCCCAACTTGCAGCGCCTTCAGAACTGTACGTAAAGTATGTACACCCCTATATAACGGCTACCAATTTGCCTTTTCTCTATATAGATGGGGGCATTGCCTGGGGAGCACTGATTTTGGAGACCATCAGGTTAATTAGAACGGAGCTTGTAAGTCAAGCGCCCTATTACGAATTGAAGGTTGCTTCAGCGATGCTGGATATGTGGACGCTTCTCATTAAGAACGGATATGCGTTGGAGCATGATGCATCCGAGATGACCAGGAGCAGAAGAATGAAGGATATGCTGCAGTGGATTCATCTGAACTATGCCGATCCGGTCAGGTTGGAGGATATTGCAAGGATGGGACAGTTAAGCCGATCGGAGACATGTCGGTATTTTAAGCAAATCCTGCGAACTACACCCATGCAATATGTTATGGATTACCGGATCCAGAAAAGCATTGAACTTCTGCGGCTCTCCGACCGCAGTATCACCGAAATCGCGTATGAGGTCGGTTTTAACAGCACGAGCTATTACATTAACCAGTTTCGGAAAAGCATGAAAAAGACACCTTTACGATTCAGAAGAGAGCTCGCCGAGAAGAAACAAGAGGAACGAATCGATTAACCGTCTTTCTGCCAGGTTATCCAGTCCAGTCGCCAGATGGCGGCTTTTTTGTTGTGGAATAGGCTAGCTTTTAAAGTGTTGATCAATTGAAAACAGTCTTCCTCTCGACTACCCACCCTCCAGCATATTTTTTCAGTCTTTTGGAAAGCGGGGACACATGCAGCGGAGGGATGGAATCGGTCAAGGGAGCGAAGCGCAGGAGGTTTACTTCATGCTTACACTAGCAACGCAGGCGGCAGAATAAACCTGAAGAAGCGAAGCGTTCGCCTTTGACTCCGAATTTCTACAACAGAAAATTTAATAAGGGAAATTTGGAGACAACAGCGATCGCAAGGTTGGTCTGCCGCCGAAGTGCCCGCGTGTCAGTTCTATTCTTTAACATTCGAAGAACAGCGGCCAGTGACCGATCCATCCCGGAGCGTCAGCAGGTTACCGAACCTTTTTCCAACCGGAATGTAATAAATTTGCACATTCTTCAAATACTAACCTAAATTACGCAGTAAAGGAGTGTTTCGGATGTCTCTGACACCCACTCCAACGGTCTATATTCGTCTGCGCAGCCGTATCCGCATCCAGAGGGGCAGAGGCGTCAAGCTTGGTGATATCGCTCATGTGTTAACCTCTCCGGAAGATGGGGAACGAAGGCTGCTTGAGCTTGAACTGCTGCGCCCGGGACCGGAGGACGGCAATCTGATCCTGATTGACATTTTGCAGATCATCCCTCAGATACGGCGCCTGCTGCCGGAAGTTACCGTCGAACTCATTGGTTCGGGGCATACGCTGGTTGAGGTCGTTGCGGGCACGGGCAAACCTTCCAAATCGCTGTTCATCCTGGTCTGGCTGCTGTTGTTCTTTGGATCGGCCCTGACCATCATGAATTTCCATGCAGATGTGAACATGCAGGAAGTTCAGATTCGAATCGTGGAAATGATAACGGGTCGCCGGGACGAGCATCCTTATTTGTTTCAGGTGGCATACTCCATCGGAATCGGGTTTGGTATGGCTGTATTCTTTAATCATTTATTCAAGAAAAAGTGGAATGAGGAACCTACTCCGCTTGAAGTGGAAATGTTTTTATATCAGCAAAATGTAGACAAGTTTGTCGTCATTGAGGAAATCGAACGAATGCATGAGCAGGAACGCGGGGAGATGAATGCCGATGAGCGTTCTTAATGGAGCGATCAGTATTGTACTTGGGATTGCGGGAGGAGTTGCCGTAGGAAGCGGCGTGATCGCCCTCATTCTCGTGCTTGATATGATCCCCAGATTGGCGCAGCTCACCCGTTCTTATGACAAAACGCATTGGTATGAGGGAGCATTGATCGGAGGGTCGCTCGTTGGAACCATTGCTGATTTCTGGCATTGGAAGGTACATGGAATATTGATCCTGAGTCCAATAATTGGGTGCTTTTGCGGTGTGTTTATCGGCCTGCTTGCCGCTGCACTGACCGAGGTATTAAATGTGCTGCCAGTACTTGCTAAACGTCTGGGCATGAAATCGTATTTGTTTGGACTGCTGCTGGCCATGATTTTGGGCAAAATGACAGGTTCCTTGTTTGACTTTTTTGTATATCAGCGTTAGGTCAAGGAATCGAAGGAGGAAAGAAAATGGATGTGAGATCTGACAATGCTGGACATGGTTCAGGTGAGGGAGTACCCGAAGAGCTGATACACAAGACGCCCTATGAAATTCAAAAGGAAGAGGAGCGCAGGGCGTACGAAAAAAAGAAGCAGGATGAGATGTCCGATAGTGTTGAAGAATCGGTGCAGTACTGGCAGGACAGGGATGATATCTCCGCTCGCATGAGTGACAACAAGTATACATTGAAGCAGGTTTTGGGCCTCGGGGAGTCCTTTGATGTCAATATGAGAGAGATGACCCTTGGAGGCAAAAATGTCGGATTATTGATGCTGACAGGATTTGCAAAAGATGAAATTTTGCTGGAAGTGTTGAAAAGGCTGACCTATCTAACCCCTGATCAAATATCAGGCCATGCGCTTAAGTCGTATTTCGATTGCTACATTCCACATATCCAGGTAGAGAAAGTCGATAAAATGAGTGCTGTCATCAACAAGGTTCTTACGGGTATGAGTGCTTTATTTGTTGAAGGGGACCGCTCCGTATTAGTGATGGATACACGGAGTTATCCGGTTCGCTCACCCGAAGAACCTTCTCTCGAACGCGTTGTCCGGGGGTCAAGGGACGGCTTCACCGAAACACTTCTGACCAACGTGACCTTGGTGAGACGCAGGATTCGCGACCCTGGATTGAAGTTCGAGATCATGCAAGTGGGCCGGAGAACTCAAACCGATGTTTGCGTGGTGTACATCGATGATATCGTCGATAAAGTGCAGGTGGATTCAGTCCGCGAAAAAATCAAACGGGTAGATATCGACGGTATACCGGCAGCAGATAAACAGCTGGAGGAAGCGATTATCAATAAGGGATGGAACCCTTTCCCTCTGGTGCGCTACTCGGAACGGCCTGATGTTACGGCATCTCATCTGCTTGAGGGCAGGGTCGTCATTTTCGTCGATACATCGCCAAGTGTGATGATTTTGCCTACAACTTTCTTCGATCTGTGTGAACATGCAGAAGAGAACAGACAGACTGCGTTTATGGGGACTTACTTGCGTTGGGTGCGCTTTGCTGGCATATTAATCTCGTTGTTTTTGCTGCCGCTATGGATGCTGATGGTTATTGATCCTGCGCTCAAACCAGCGGGACTGGATTTTATTGGTCCACAAGAGAATGTGAAGCTGCCCATCATTTTGCAGTTCCTGTTAATTGAGCTTGGGGTCGATTTGTTACGTATGGCGGCAGTTCATACTCCTACACCTCTTGCATCGGCAATGGGCTTGATTGCAGCAATATTGGTCGGGGATATCGCTGTAAAAACAGGATATTTTGTCAATGAGGTCGTTCTGTACATGGCTATTGCTGCCATCGGTATGTTTGCGACACCAAGCTATGAGCTTGGGCTTGCGAATCGGCTGGTGAGGCTGTTTCTGCTGATCGCTGTTGCCATTTTTAAGGTGCCGGGGTTTGTGGTAGGTACAACACTGCTTGTTATAGCGCTGACTATACACCGATCCTATAATTCCTCTTACTTATGGCCGTTTATACCTTTTAATGCAAAGGCCCTGGGGAACTTCCTGTTCCGTATGCCTCTGCTTGAAAATAAGAAACGTCCATCATTCAACAAAACAAGAGATAACACCAAAATGCCCGATGATCCGGACGGTGAAAAGCGAAAAAGTAAAAAACACAAATGATCTGCCTAAAAATCCATTCTTCTCGCTGACGAATTTGATATACTGGTGTAAAATCATTGGAATAGAAGAAGCTGTTCCAGTATATAAAAAAGTGAGGAATGCTGATTATGTATTTACATGGTACAAGTAAAATAAATGCTCAAGGCCATCTGGAAATTGGCGGAGTAGATGCAACGGACTTGAAAGAACAATTTGGAACACCACTGTATGTTGTGGACGAGCAATTGGTTCGCGACCGCTGCAGAGAATACATGGATGCATTCCGTGCATCTGGGCTGGGTTTCCAAGTCGCATATGCAAGCAAAGCGTTTTGCGTAATGGCGATGTGTGCTCTGGCTGCGGAAGAAGGGCTCTCACTGGATGTGGTTTCGGACGGTGAACTGTTTACAGCACTGCAAGCAGGATTCCCTGCTGAACGCATTCATTTCCACGGCAATAACAAAACATTGGAAGAGATCGAAATGGCACTTGATGCCGAGATCGGCTGCTTCGTTGTGGATAACTTCAATGAATTACACTTGCTGCAGGCTGTAGCCGCAGAGAAGAATCGTCAAGTGAACATCCTGCTTCGTGTGACGCCTGGTGTTGAGGCGCATACGCATGAATATATTTCCACAGGTCAAACGGATTCGAAATTTGGATTCGATATCGGTAACGGAACGGCATTTGAAGCGATTGAACTCGCTTCCAAACAGTCCAACCTGGTATTGCTGGGTGTGCACTCCCACATCGGTTCTCAAATCTTTGAGGTGGAAGGTTTCCAAATGGCGATTCAGCGTGTAGCTGAATTCGCTGCGAGTGTATATGAGCGTATTAACGTAGCGTTCAAAGTGGTTAACCTGGGCGGTGGATTCGGTATCCGCTATACAGAAGGGGATACTCCGCTTGAAGTGGCTCAGTATGTAAAAGCCATCACGGATGCTGTTAAAAATCACTTTGCCCAAATTGGATATGACGTTCCGGAAATCTGGGTAGAACCAGGCCGCAGTATTGTTGGTGAAGCAGGTACGACACTGTACACCGTTGGTACGAGCAAAGATATCCCTGGTGTACGCAAATATGTTGCAGTTGATGGCGGGATGACGGACAACCCGCGTCCAGCACTGTATGAATCCAAATATGAAGCTGTACTCGCCAACCGCGCTAATGAGTCTGCTCAGGAGACCGTGTCGATTGCCGGCAAATGCTGCGAGAGCGGCGATATGTTGATCTGGGATCTGGACCTGCCTAAAGTTCAGAGCGGGGATCTGCTTGCCGTTGCCTGCACAGGTGCGTACAACTACTCCATGGCAAGCAACTATAACCGAATTCGCCGTCCGGCAGTCGTGTTTGTTAAAGACGGCCAAGGTGATGTTGTTGTACGTCGCGAAACGTACCAGGACATCATTCAGAATGACCTCGTGCCTGAGCGTATCGCTAAACAGCCTGTAACCCGTTAATGTTAAGAAATACTAAATAGTAAAAAAGACAAAAAGGAACATTCCTTTTTGTCTTTTTTTTGCCTTTAGACCCAACATTTTTGAAAAAAAATGCGGTTTATTTTGCGGTTGGACTCATTTCGGTGTACACTAAGAAAAGTGCTATAGAGCTTGGCCCAGGGTCATGCAGGATGGCACCACTAACGATGGTCAATACGAAAGGAGTCATTTACATATGGCGAAACAAGCGAAAATCAAAATGGCAAACGGCGGAGAAGTTCTAATCGACCTGTTCGATCAAGAAGCTCCAAACACAGTGGCAAACTTTGAGAAACTGGCTAACTCCGGCTTCTACAACGGTCTTGTATTCCACCGCGTAATTCCAGGCTTCGTCGCACAAGGCGGATGCCCTAACGGAACGGGTGCAGGTGGCCCAGGATACACAATCAACTGTGAGATCAACCCGAACAAACATGAGCGCGGAACACTTGCAATGGCACATGCAGGCCGTAACACAGGTGGAAGCCAGTTCTACATCTGCTACCAGCCACAGCCGCATCTGGATGGGCAACATACCGTATTTGGTAAAGTAACCAAAGGTATGGAGTTCGTAGATGCTTTCGAAGGTCGCGACAAAATGGAAACTGTTGAAGTCGTAGAAGTTTAATCGTTTTCTTAATCGATAAAAATGGCCGTTTCGTTGATAAGACGAAGCGGTTTTTTTATATCCTTTTGCTTATTAAAAGTTAGTATGTGACAAAAAGGAACAAAAAACAATTGATTTTTCGGCGTTAAAGTGCTAACATCCAATTAATAACGAAAGCGATCCTTCAGGGCAGGGTGCAATTCCCTACCGGCGGTGATGCACCTGTGTGAGGATATTTATCCAGCACTGTTGCAAAGTCCGTGACCTGTCTGCCTGTGGCAGATGGCTGATCTGGTGCAATTCCAGAACCGACAGTATAGTCTGGATGGGAGAAGGAGAGGATGCAGCCCTAATTGGACTGCATTCCGCAGATGCGTTGCTGCACAGCATGAGACGAGGTTTTATTTCTGTGCAGGGAATGTCGGTTATCCGGCGGTTTCCATACATATGCCACATCATAGAAGCTCTTTACCTGTAATTGTGATCTTTAGGTATGTGTTTGCTTTCACTTGCCTGAAATGGAATTATGGCGGAGTGCTGTTGGCAATCGTATCAACGACATCCTGCTGGTGACACATGTCTCTCATCATCCCTACCCGAACGATAGTTCGAGTGGGGATTTTTTATTTGGATATGGTATAACCGCCTCTCTGCTCGATGGGAGGCCTATAATCTAAGATTCTAACCGTGGGGTGACCGGACTTGGAAATAATCAATGATGAATTTTATATGGGGCTTGCGTTGGATATGGCAGAACGTGCACAAGGGCAAACGGGGATTAACCCTGTCGTCGGATGTGTTGTTGTAAAAGAAGGCCGGGTTGTAGGTCTGGGAAGTCATCTCAAGCGGGGTACGGGCCATGCGGAGGTACACGCATTGAATATGGCTGGCAGCGATGCTGAGGGCAGTACGGTCTATGTTACGTTGGAGCCGTGCAGCCACTATGGCAAGACGCCGCCATGCAGCGAACGTTTGATTCACGAGAAAGTGAATCGTGTCGTGGTGTGTTGTGAGGATCCAAATCCGCAGGTATCCGGCAGAGGAATCAGTATGCTGCGTCAACAAGGCATTGAGGTTGAAGTTGGCGTTCTGCGTGAGCGCGGAAGACGTCTGAATGAAAAATTCATTAAGTACATTACCACCGGTTTGCCGTTTGTCACCTTAAAAACGGCATCCACGCTGGATGGTAAAATTGCAACCCGCAGCGGAGACAGCAAATGGATCTCCAACGAACCCGCACGGGAAATCGTACATGTACTTCGCCATCGTCATCAGGGCATCATGGTTGGTGTAGATACGGTTATTGCAGACAATCCGGAGCTGACCACCCGCCTCCAAGTGGAAGGGATCAGTCCTGTGCGAATTGTTGTCGATTCGAAGCTGCGTCTCCCGGTTGGGGCCAAGATGGTCAAGGATGGACTAGCACCGACATGGGTACTTACGACCGATGAGGCGAGCCCTGAGGCGGCCGAACGTCTAGAAGCCTACGGTGTTGAAATTATTCGCTGTGGTCCTGGACCACGTGTGGATTTGCTGAGTGCGCTTAGCAAGCTGGGAGAACGGGAAATCGGCTCCATCCTGCTTGAAGGTGGAGGCACATTGAATGGTGCCATGCTGGAAGCCAAATTGGTCGATCGGCTGTTGATGTTTATCGCTCCAAAGATTGTGGGCGGATACGACACACCGGGAAGCTTCCGATTTGAAGGGGTGGAGCGCATGAGTCAGGCCATTCAATTGAATCAGCTGGAAATTGAGCAAGTTGGAGATAATATCAGTATTGGCGGAATCCCTGTCTGGCCTGAATAACGGATCGAATAAGCAAGGCAAGATATAAGCATAAGGAGGCGGCAGCATGTTTACCGGTTTGGTGGAAGAGGTCGGTCAGATTCGGCGTATCGGTCGAAAAGGCGAAGCATTGGTCCTGAATATCGGAGCTTCCGCCATCATGGACGATCTGAAGATTGGTGACAGTGTATCTGTAAACGGAGTATGTCTTACGGCAACGACGCTGGAAAGCGGAGGGTTTACCGCAGATGTCATGCCTGAAACCTACCGTCATACCAATCTGAGTCAGCTGCAATCGGGCAGTAAAGTGAACCTGGAACGGGCGATGCAGTCGGGTGGGCGTTTTGGTGGCCACATCGTACAAGGACACGTAGATGGTACGGGAGTCATTGGCGGGATCACACGTGATCAGAATGCGGTTGTTTTTGAGATCAAACCTGACGACCACGAACTGTTCAAATATTTAATTCCAAAGGGTTCGGTAACCCTCGATGGCATTAGTCTCACCGTGGTGAAGACGACAGAAGCCTCGTTTACCGTATCGATTATTCCCCATACCATTGGAGAAACGGTGCTTCAGGTGAAAAAGCCGGGGGATACCATCAACATTGAATGTGACATTTTGGGGAAATATGTGGACCATCTGCTCCATTACGGCAAAGGGCATCCCGAAACGGGTGCTGGCAAACCGAAAAGCATCAGTGAAGAGTTTTTGGCCAACCATGGCTTTGCATAAGGAGCATAACCATTACAAAGAGAGACTGGAGGGGAACTTATGTCAGATCAATCCATATTAGATCCCATAGAGGAAGCGATATACGATTTGATGCGCGGCAAACCCGTCATTGTTGTGGATGATGAGGATCGGGAGAATGAAGGGGACTTTATTGCGCTGGCAGAGAAGGCTACACCTGAAGTCATCAACTTCATGATTACCGAGGGCAGAGGTCTGGTCTGTGTTCCCATTACGCAGCAGCGTGCGGATGAGCTCAATCTGAAACCGATGGTTCAGCAAAATACGGACTTCCATGGAACGGCATTTACAGTTTCCGTGGATCACAAGGATACAACAACAGGCATATCTGCACATGAACGATCCATTACGGTGAAGGGTCTAATTGATCCGGAAGCCAAAAGCAGTGATTTCCGCAAGCCGGGGCATATGTTCCCGCTCATTGCCAAAGACGGAGGAGTGCTCCGCCGCGCCGGGCACACGGAAGCTGCTGTTGATCTGGCGATCATGTGCGGTTCCTATCCGGCTGGTGTGATCTGTGAGGTCATCAAGGAAGATGGCACGATGGCGAGACTGCCTGATCTGCAGGAGATTGCCCGCAAGCATGACCTGAAACTGATTAGTATTCAGGACATGATCCGTTACCGTAATGAGAAGGAACAGCTGGTTCAACGTGAAGTGGCTGTCCGCATGCCTACGGATTTTGGCGAGTTTCAAGCAGTGGCCTATACGAATGCAGTGGACAACAAAGAGCATGTAGCCTTGGTCAAAGGTGAAATCGACTCTTCCAAGCCCGTATTGGTTCGTGTTCACTCCGAATGTCTTACAGGCGACGTATTCCACTCCCATCGCTGTGACTGCGGACCGCAATTCGATGCAGCACTCAAACAGATTCATGATGAAGGCAATGGCGTTCTGCTCTATATGAGACAGGAAGGCCGGGGCATTGGACTGATTAACAAACTCAAAGCCTATAAGCTGCAGGAGGAAGGTCTGGACACTGTAGATGCCAACCTGAAACTGGGGTTTGCCGCTGATCTGCGTGATTATGGTATTGGTGCACAGATTCTGAAGGATCTCGGCGTTCGCCAAATTCGTCTGTTAACGAATAATCCCCGCAAAATCAAAGGCCTTGAAGGTTATGGTCTTGAAGTGGTGGAGCGTGTTCCCATCCAGATGGAAGAGAACGAGGATAATACGCTTTACCTGCATACCAAGCAGGCGAAGCTGGGGCATATGTTGAAGTTCGATGATATCGAACAGAACGAAGAGAAAAATTAAATCTTTTTTCTCATGTAATTTATGGAAAAATAAATGCTCACAAATCGGTTAATTACATTACATTATACATTAGAGGAGATGACTTAAATGCCGAACTTTTTTGAAGGACATTTGGTATCGGAAGGTTTAAAATATGGAGTGGTTGTAGGACGTTTTAATGAATTTATTACAAGCAAATTGCTCAGCGGAGCACTCGATGCGTTCAAACGTCACGGGGTGCAGGACAGTGAAGTCGACGTAGCCTGGGTTCCAGGAGCATTCGAAATCCCGCTGATTGCACAGAAAATGGCGGAGAGCGGCAAATATGACGCTGTCATTACACTGGGAACGGTTATTCGTGGCTCAACGACACATTATGATTATGTGTGCAATGAAATGGCAAAAGGAGTGGCGGCTATTAACCTCAAAACTGGCGTGCCAACGATCTTTGGTCTGGTTACAACGGAGAATATTGAACAGGCGATTGAACGTGCTGGTACGAAGGCTGGTAACAAAGGTTGGGATGCTGCCACGGCTGCAATTGAAATGGCGAACTTGACGAAACAGCTAAAATAGTGCTTATTTAATGTAGTGCCCTGCTCTGCGCAGACGAATTCGGGAGACCGGATTCGGCGGCTTAGCGGGGTTTTGTATTTTTCTGGCGGGAGGATTCGTCTAGTGACGGTAGTTACATATAAACTGGAAACTTTTGAAGGGCCTTTGGATCTGCTGCTTCATCTGATCGATAAGGCAGAAATTCATATCCAGGATATTCCCATCAGCGATATTACCGATCAATATATGGCGTATCTGCATTCGATGCAGGAATTGGAGCTGGATATTACGAGTGAGTTTTTGGTAATGGCAGCAACGCTTCTGTCCATCAAGAGCAAACTTTTACTGCCCAAACCACCGGTGATTGAAGACTTTGAGGATTATGATTATATGGAAGAAGAAGATTATGATCCACGTGCGGAGCTGATTGCACGTCTGATAGAATATCGCAAATACAAAGGAATAGCCCGTCATCTGCATGAGCGGGAATGGGAACGGAGCCTTATCTTCTCCAAAGAGCCTGAGGACCTGAGGCCGTATATGCCTGTGGAGACCCAATCAAATCCGGTAGAGGGATTGCATACTTCGGATCTGATTGCCGCTTTTCAGAAGGCACTGCGCAAGGCAGAGAAGCGTACAACGGTTACACGAATTCAGCGCGATGAGATCTCGGTGAAGGATCGTATACGTGATGTCGTTGGAGCTCTGGAGAGTATGGGACCGGGAGGAAGGCTGTTATTTTCCAAACTGCTGGATGATCAGATTTACCGGCATGAAATTGTAGTCACATTTTTGGCTGTACTGGAACTGATGAAGATGAAACAGATTGTCTGTTACCAGGAGCGGATGTTTGAGGATATCGTTATGGAGTGGAGAGGGGAAGCAAGGAATCATGGATTTTCCGAAATTGAAGTCGATTATTGAGGGGCTGCTCTTTTTGTCCGGAGAGGAAGGTCTAAGCATCAAACAAATTGCCGAGATCGTGGATCAGCGGGTAGAACTGGTATCAGATGCCGTAGAGGAAATGATCGCTGACTTCATGAACCAGGGGCGAGGCGTTCAAATTCTCAAAATTGCGGGAGTGGTCCAGTTGGGAACGCTGCCGGAGCATGCTGCGTACTTTGAAAAGCTGGCTTACTCTCCTGCACGGACCTCATTATCTCAGGCTGCACTTGAAACACTAGCCATTGTGGCGTATCGTCAGCCCATTACACGGGTCGAGATCGAAGAGATTCGCGGTGTGAAATCCGAACGGGCCATCCATACACTGGTCAATAAGGATTTAATTGAAGAAGTAGGACGAGCTGAGGCGATTGGACGACCTATATTGTACGGAACAACCAAATCGTTTCTTGACTATTTTGGACTTGCTTCACTTAAAGATCTTCCTGAACCGGGTTTGTTTGAAGATTCTGAGAATCTGGAAGAAGAGACACAGATGCTGTTCAACAAGCTGGATGGACAACAGGTGGACTCGGGAAGCACGGATCAGAATGAGTTTGACCATGAAAATATGGATAACAATTATGAGGTTCATGACGAGGATCTGGACTCGTAAGCTCGAATTGTCCATAGGAAACAGTAATAAACCGGTGCCTGATAAGGTGGCGGTTTTTTTGCATACCATGAACCCTTAGCAAACGTGGGGAATTTCAACTATGAATGGAATTTTCAGGTCAGCCGTGAATTATTTCCTATATAGAGTGTCATACTAGACGTGTAAAGAATTGAGGGCTTGGAGGTAAGGCCTGTGTGGATTTGGCTTGGAGGAATCGGCTTGTTCGCCGCACTGCTGCTTGCCGCTGTTCTCATCTCGAATGTTCATGTGCATTTTACGTTCCGTAAACATAAAAGTGATGATTACGCTCGGATTAATGTTCGTCTCCTTTACGGTATTGTGCGAATTAACTATGAAATACCAAGCATCGTCTTTCGTAATATGAAAGAAGGTTTTTTGGTAAAAACCGAACAGCATGTGAACCATAAGCACGGAGAAGCCGAGGGTCACGAGCGTGTCAACAAACGTAAAGTCCAAAAGTGGGCAAAAGAAGTAAAAATCATGATGAGGGCTACGGATGCGCTTAAAATTTGGGTTCAACAAACGCTAAGCCGTGTACATATGACCCAGCTGTCCTGGTCAACCCGAATAGGTATCGGAGATGCAGCGCACACCGCTATTCTTACGGGCTGGGTATGGAGCATCAAGTCGATTATCATCGGTTTTTTGTCGTATCAGATTCAATTTAAACGTCCGCCCATGCTTGAAGTGGTTCCCGTTTGGGAAGATGAAATGGAGTTTCAAACCGAGCTGAACTGCAGAATGAGAATTCGCATTACGGCGGTTATGCTCGCAGGAGTGAGGCTGATGACACGGGTTCTTGAAGTGGATGGCGGATGGCGAATGTGGCTGAGAATACTGCGGGAACAACGGCGCAGACATAAGCAAAAATTAAAAAACAGCAAGGTTGAACGCGGGCAAACCCAGTAACATGCTATTTCGGTTGCTTTTGTTTGATGAGTCCTCCAAGAATGTTGGGTGCTGTTTCCTTGCTTGTTCTGCACTGAGACTTACATAGTCTGATCAAGTTTGGGGATGATATGGTTAGATCAAACCTAGTTTAAATTGAAACTGGAGGGAATTCAAGATGTCAGATCATCCAATTCAAGGCTTAATGGAAACCGCAATGGAGAATATCAAGGCCATGGTGGATGTTAATACCATTGTTGGCGATGCGGTCGAAACACCAGACGGCACGGTTATTCTGCCGATCAGTAAAGTCGGTTTTGGATTCGCCGCTGGAGGCAGCGATTTTCATGTGAATGATGGAAAGAGCAAAGAAGGCAGCTCCGTTCCTGGTGCAAAGACTGAGAGTGCTCATTCAGCCAACGTTGCTTCACCATTCGGTGGAGGTAGTGGTGGCGGCGTATCCATCCGTCCGATTGCCTTCCTTGTTGTTGGAAAACAAGGCGTGCACATCGTGCCACTGGACAACTCCACTCATCTGTTTGAGAAACTCATTGATTCTACACCTTATGTTCTTGACAGAATACAGGGGATGTTCCAGCGTAATACTTCGCAGAATGATGACTCTGGCGTACGTGTTACACCAGATCATACCACTTACAGCTAAGCCGTTTTATCTGGATCCCTTATCACAGATCTTTGTGAGAGGGATTTTTGCTGTTTGGAAAGATGGGACATACTTTAGGTTGTCCGAACATAAGTTAGTACAAGATTCCAGTGACCCGGAGGAATGAATTGATGCGAATGTTTAAGAAAGTAATGATTAGTTTGCTTGTACCATTGCTGCTTCTGCCTTTCATACAGGTTGCTGAAGCACAAGGAACGATCCCTGGCCCATCAACCCATGCGCAGAGCGCAGCGCTCATTGATGTGACTTCTGGAAGAATCCTATACAGCAAGGACGGGGATAAGGAACTGCGCATTGCCAGTTTGACCAAAATCATGACAGCCATTGTCGCCATCGAACAAGGGAAACTTGATGACAAAGTAAAAGTATCCTCAACTGCTTTTGCCAAGGAAGGGTCATCCCTTTATCTCAAATTGGGAGAAGAAATGACACTGGAAAACATGTTATACGGTTTAATGCTGAGGTCAGGGAATGACGCGGCTTCTGCTATCGCAGAGCATGTTGGTGGATCAGAAGAAGGCTTCGTCCTGTTAATGAACCAAAAGGCAGAGGAAATTGGACTTAAGCATTCCCATTTTATGAATCCACACGGTCTTGATGCAGATGGACACTATTCCACAGCCAATGACTTGGCCCGTTTAACGGCTTATGCACTGCACAATCCTGTTTTTAAACGAATCGTTGCTACCGAGGACAAATCAGCGCCTAATCCGAATGAGAGTTGGGAGTACTCCTGGCACAACAAAAATAAAATGCTGCGATTGTATGAAGGCGCTGATGGGGTGAAAACCGGATATACCAAAAAGGCGTTTAGGTGCCTGGTTAGCTCCGCAACCCGGAATGGTCAGCAGCTGGCTGCTGTCACGTTAAATGATGGAAATGACTGGAATGATCATGCGCGCATGCTTGATTTTGGATTTGAGAATTTCCCTTTGGTGGAGATTGCTCAAAAAGAGCAGCCAGTGGCTAACACGGATGTTATTACGGGGCGTGGATTTACGTATCCACTTGCGGAGAGTGAGAAGTCGGGCGTAACCAAAAGGCTGGTGTTAACGACCAATCCAGCAGAGACAAGAGGCGAAAAGAATGAGGAGCAACTGGATCCATCCTTCGGCCTCGCTGGGCGCATTGATCTGGAGCTCAAAGGGGAGTTTATTGGTTCAATCCCGGTGTATCGCAAAGGCAGCTACATTCCACCTGAGCCGAAGTCAGATGACGCAGCTCTTGGCGAGATCGGTAAAGTTTCAACCTGGGTAACTGCATGGCGGGCGGTGCTGAGTCATTTGTTATCTCCATAATCATCAGGAAGCATGAGTACGTCATTCATGTGGTACAGCATGATGTATTGTGCTTCCAGAGGAGGTTTTAACGTCTTGATTAACGTAATCTGGCTTATGATGATTGTTGTCGGGTTTGGTTTTGCAGCCGCGAAAGGAAATATTGAAGTCGTTACCCAGGCTGCTTTTGATGGGGCAGCAACGGGTGTAACCGTGTGTTTTGGATTAATAAGTGTGCTTGTGTTCTGGATGGGGATGATGAAAATGGCAGAAGATGCGGGATTGCTTGGCAAAATAGCCAAACTGCTGGGTCCAGTCGTTGCCTTTTTGTTTCCTGATGTGCCCCGAAATCATCCAGCTATGGGTTATATTTTGTCCAACATGAGCGCTAATCTGCTTGGTCTCGGCAATGCGGCAACGCCAATGGGAATCAAGGCCATGCAGCAGCTGCAGGAGCTGAATCCCGATAAACAAACAGCTTCCCCTGCAATGTGTACATTGCTCGCACTAAATACGGCAAGTATAACCATTATCCCGACCACCCTTATCGCCATTCGTTTGAACTACCATTCAGCCAATGCAACAGAGATTGTGGGCACCACGCTGATGGCAACGATTATTGCCACGCTCGCCGCCATTTTGGCAGATCGCTGGTATAGGAACAGGACCTTAAACAGACCGCCACGTGTTGTAAAGAGCGGTAATTCCAGCATGAAAGGATGAATCCATCATGTTAACCTTCATCAACTGGATTTCCGTCTGGGCCATTCCGGTTATTATCGCGTTCGTTCCCTTATATGCGTTTACTAAAAAAGTTCCGGTATATGAATCCTTTGTTGATGGAGCAAAAGATGGATTTTCCACGGCGATCACCATTATCCCGCATCTGGTGGGAATGATGGTAGCAATCAGTGTTTTCCGGGCTTCAGGCGCACTGGATTATGTTATCAGTCTGTTCGCTCCGCTTGTATCCTGGATGGGCGTTCCCGGAGAAGTACTGCCACTCGGCATATTACGTCCGTTAACCGGGACAGGCTCTCTTGCTTTTACAACGGATTTAATCAAAACATATGGCCCGGATTCTATGATCGGACGTATGGCTTCCACAATCCAAGGGAGCACAGATACAACCTTATATGTACTGACGGTATATTTTGGAGCCGTTGGCATACGAAATGGCCGATATGCACTCAAAGTCGGATTGTTCTCTGACCTGGTCGGATTTATTGCTGCTCTGGCTATTTGTTTGATTGTCTTTGGTTAAAATATAACGACTCTCCTTCCGATATACTAGATATGCTAGAATGATAGCGGAGGAGGAGAGTGACACATGCATAAAAGGATAAAACAAATGCTCCGCTTAGGTATGTCAAGCATCATTGCTGTTTCTTTGCTTGCTGGACAGACAGGCATGGCGGCTGCTCAGGCGGTCAATACGATTCATTTTACAGGTTACTTTGACAAACAACTGCGTGCACAAATGGCGGTTACTGCAGATTCATTCCCTGTGGTGAACGTTCGTCTGGTCAAGCAGGATGAGCCGGATATGGTGTACTATGACGTGGGAACTTCCATACTGATTTCCAAGGATGAGGTTCTGACCAACTACCATGTCGTTCAGGAGTTTGCTGAACTAATGGATGGAGACGAAGGTACGTTAACCGTAGCGAGTCCAGGTCACTTGGAACGCCCCATTAAAGCAAAGATTATCAAGACAGACCCCGTAACTGATATGGCCTTGCTGAAGCTGGACAAGGATATGGATGCTGAGCCGGTTACGTTTGCAAGCGCGAGGGATAACCAGATTGTATATACGATTGGATTTCCGAAGAATCCTGCCGGTGATCTGGTGCTGCTGGACGAAGAGTTTCCTTCAACCTATAATACGATTGCCAAAAGCCGGGTATACAGCAGCCAAGCTTCGGATGTGCCGGGCAAAAAGGGAATTGGCAGTATTGTGAAAGCCATGGCACAAGGCAATTCCGGAGGGCCAGTACTCGATCAGAATAATCGGGTCATTGGTATGATGACATTTGTATATGGCGGAAAAACCTATTATATTACGTCGAAAACATTGCAGTCTTTCATCAAAGAAACCACATCACCTGCCAAGAAACAGATTGCTGTCGCAGGCAAGGTAACCAGTTAATTCTTCGTCGTTAACGTCAAGTGAATATACATATTCACAAAACTAAACATGCTCATCTTCGTAGTTCCTGTCATGGTGCAGGAAATGGGAAGATGGGCCTTTTTTAATTAAATATGCACGAGATCGTGGCTGAAAAAGGGCATTATCGCCTCCTGTTTACATTTTCCTTGGATTATCCTTGTGATTTCCCGCCTTGATGGGTATCATTAGTGTGAGGTGACATGACAAACATGGAAAGATTACAAAAAATTATCGCACAGGCAGGTATTGCATCTCGCCGTAAGAGCGAGGAACTGATCCTGTCCGGCAAAGTGGAAGTTAACGGGGAGGTCGTAACCGAACTGGGTACAAAAGCGAACCCCGAAGAGGATATGATTACGGTTAATGGAAAACCGATTCGCAGTGAAAAGAAAGTGTACTTGATGTTGAACAAGCCCAAAGGTGTGATCACGAGTGCATCTGACCCGGAAGGACGGAAAATTGTATCCGACTATCTTAAAGGTGTCAAAGAACGTGTATATCCGGTGGGACGACTGGACTACGACACAGAGGGTCTGCTCATTTTGACCAATGATGGTGAGTTCGCTCACTTGCTGACGCACCCAAAACACCATGTACCCAAAACGTACCTGGCAACGGTCAAAGGCGTTCCGCATGGTACTGCCCTGGAGAAATTAAAGACAGGCATTATGCTGGATGACGGGATGACGGCTCCGGCAGAGGTGGAGTACAAGGATGTGGACACAGCTAACAATGAAGCTGTCATTTCCATTACCATCTACGAAGGTCGTAACCGCCAGGTAAGACGTATGTTTGAGGCGATTAACCACCCAGTAACTCGCTTGAAACGGATTTCATTTGGAGGTATTTTGCTGCAAAACCTGAAACGGGGACTAACTCGTAATTTAACGAAAGAGGAAGTCAATAACCTGATTACACTCGCAAAATCGGAACCCGCCAAAAAAATGAAAAAAAGGTAATCTGAGGACACATAATTTTCATAAAACCGCCGCAGTTTTGTGACGAAATTCGCTATAATTGTTCATAGGATGTTCACAGTTGGGAGAGACGATGAACAATTACGAATCAGTCACTGCAAAGGGGAGCAGCACATGGGGAAATCAAGAAGAACGGTGCAAATCGTCATTTTGTTATTGATCCTGGTGTTGGGCGGATATGCGATCACCACATCGGTATCCGGCTCGAATGGCAAGCCGAAAGAAGGGGACAAGGCTCCTTCTTTTGAATTGCTGGGCCTGGATGGTCAAGTGCATACGTCTGAAGAATATGAAGGTAAGGCCATGGTGATCAATTTTTGGGGCACTTGGTGTGAGCCCTGTGTGAAAGAGATGCCAGCGCTTCAAGCTCAAGCAGACAAGTGGAAAGATCAGGGTGTTCAATTTATCGGCATTAATGCTGGAGAAGATCAGATGACCGTGGATAATTTTGTTCGTCAGGTGGGCGTCAATTTTCCGATTATGCTCGACCAGGACAAAACTTCGATTCGGGATTTCGGAATCTCGCCGATGCCTACAACCTTTTTCGTATCGAATACGGGCAAAATCTCTACCATTCATATCGGTCAACTTGATTTGGATACGCTTGACGCTCAAATTTCACAACTGGCGAAGCAGCCCTGACAGGAGGTCTAGTCGTGTTCCAGAATACCAAATGTGAATGTGGACATCAGAACCCGGTCGGTACCGTACTCTGTGAAGCATGTGGTAAACCGCTGCTCGAAGCTGAGGCTAAATCGAAAGAAGTTCTGGAAATGCGCTATGATGGCAGGGCCCGTCGTTCGCAGCGCAGCAACCCGAATATCATTGATCGTGTGTGGAACTTTTTTTCATCCGTGAAGATTGCGGTCTATCTGATTGTATTTACCCTTGTAGGGTCCATGTTGGGAACCATCTACCCTCAAGAGAGTACGTTTCTCAACATTGATCCATCTGTGTATTACAAAGAAACCTATGGACAGTTGGGCCATATCTATTACCTGCTGGGTCTGTCCCATACATACGAATCCTGGTGGTTCATCCTATTGCTTGTTATGATCGGGGCTTCACTCGTCATATGCAGTTTAGACCGGGTGCTTCCGCTCTATAAGGCACTCAACAAGCAAAAAATCCGTAAACACATGCAGTTTCTAACGAGGCAGCGTCTGGTATATCAAGGTCCCATTGAAGAGGGGGCAGAAGAATGGATTACGAAAGCGGTTACGCCGCTTAAAAAGAAGGGATATCGAGTGCATACAGAGGGAAGTGCGCTGCTGGCCGAGAAGCAACGATTCGCCCGGTGGGGACCCTATGTTATTCACATTGGTTTAATTATTTTTCTTCTGGCTGTGTTGGCCCGTGGCCTTCCCGGACTTAATCTGGACGAGCATGTTGCCTTTCCGGAAGGCGAGATTAAGAAAATCCCTAATACCTCTATGTACTTAAAAAACGAACAGTTCAATGTTGAATTTTACAGTGAAGAGGAAGTTCCCGAGCAGTTTCGAAATTTGAACAAAATTGTTCCAAAACTGTTCGAAACCAAAGTCGTGTTGTATGAGTGCACCGCCGATTGCTCGGATCTATCCAAGAAGCCTCAATTAAATGAGGTTGCCCGTCATGATGTAAAGGTGAATCATCCATTAAACTATCATGGGTTGAAAGCGTATCAGTTCGATTACGATCTTACACCTACCATTCGCTCTGTAACTCCTGATTTGGTCGATGCCAAAACGGGGGAGAAGTACGGTTCATTCCAGATTGACATGGTCGATACAGAGCGCTCCTTCGAGGTAGGTCCATATTCACTTACCGTAAAAGACAAGTTTATGGATTTTGGACTTGATGAAAACGGTCAGCCCAAATCCTTGTCCCCTTCACCTAATGCTCCAGCCTTTTTATTTGTAATTAAAGGCCCGGAGCTGCCTGAAGAAGGGATTCAATATCTTTATTTCGCAAAACAGGTGGATAAACAGCGTTTTAGACAGGATTCAATAAACCAGCAGCTGATAGGGGGAGAAATTCCTCTGCAGCTTGAAGTGGACAGCATGGATAAGGTTGATATTATCCAATCCGTAAGTTATCTGAATATACGTGTAGATAAGGCCATGCCATTTGTCTGGGTTGGAGCCGGAATTGTGATGTTGGGATTGGTCATGGGCTTCTACTGGCATCACCGTCGTATCTGGATCCGAATTGATGATGGTCAGCTCACGCTGGGAGGACACACCAACAAAAACTGGTTTGGCTTCAGGCGTGAAGTATCAGCCGTGTTAAAACAGATGAATCTTGAAGTGGATGAGAAGTCGTTGGATAACGGGGGGAACCAAGGATGAGTTTATTGGATTTCAGCAGCGACGCATTTATTGTATCTTTTTTTCTCTATTGTGCTGCATTTTTGTTATATGCTATTGCTGTTATGGGCAAGAAGTGGAGTAATCGAGATCCTCTGGCTCATGTAGCCAGATGGGGGAAAAGAGCATTTATCGCTTCGATCGTTGCACTCGCGGCGCATTTCGTTTTCTTTTTTACGCGCTGGGCTGGAGCAGGCCATATTCCTGTCAGTAACATGTATGAGTTCATGACTTTTTTATCCATGATGATCATGGTCGCATTTATTGTGGTATATGCCATCTATCGAAAATCATTGCTTGGACTGTTTGCATTACCACTTACCATTATTATTATGGCATACGCCGCCGTATTCCCACAGGAAGTACAGCCTTTAATCCCCGCATTGCAATCGATTTGGCTTAAAATCCATGTAACGCTTGCTGCTCTAGGTGAAGCCTTCTTCGCGGTTGGGTTTGCAGCAGGCTTCATGTATTTGCTCCGTACCGTTGATTTCAGTGGGAAAGACAAATCGTCCAGACGTCAGCGCGGCTGGGTGGAGTTTACCTTCGTTACGATTGTCGTTGTAATCGGGTTTATTGGAACCGTATTTGCCTTTCGTGCGACGGGGTACGAGACGGTTTTTGTCCAGAAAACGGCCAGCATTGACACAGAGGTACAGGAAGATAGTACAATAGAGAAAGTGATTTATCGCATGCCTCCAATTTTTGCACCTTATCAGAGTGAAGTGGAGAGTATGACACCGTTTCTTGGGATGAAGGAACCTCTACTTGAGACGCCATCCTGGATGAACGGAGTTAACGCCGGACGCAAATTGAATACGGTAGTCTGGTCATTGATTGTAGGTTTGATTCTCTACGGAATTATACGATTAATCGTAAGAAGACCGCTCGGACAAGCTCTGCAACCTATGCTGGACGGCATTGATGCTGATGATTTGGATGAAATCAGTTATCGTGCAATCGCCATCGGTTTTCCGATATTTACATTAGGGGCATTAATTTTTGCCATGATTTGGGCTCAGATTGCCTGGAGCCGTTTCTGGGGCTGGGATCCCAAAGAAGTGTGGGCATTGATTACATGGCTTTATTATAGTGTGTACCTGCATTTGCGTTTATCCAAAGGGTGGCAGGGCCGAAAATCTGCTTGGCTTGCCGTGCTCGGATTCCTTGTTGTCATGTTTACCCTGGTAGGTGTGAACTTGATCATTGCCGGACTGCACTCTTATGCAGGATCCGACTAGGATAGGCAGTTTCGCTAAAGTATTGGAGAAAAATCCATGAAACCATGCATTGCCCCTGCATTAAAAGTGGGCATTCAAATATTGTTCGCCAGATCGAACATAATAGAAGTGATTGGAGTTATTGCAAAGGGGCTGGAGTGGAATGGCAGAACATGAGAACCGGATACTGGTCGTGGACGATGAGGAACGGATCCGCAGACTTTTGAAAATGTATCTTGAAAAAGAAGGATATGAAATTGATGAAGCGGAAGACGGCGAGACAGCATTGCGAAAAGCAACAGCTGGAGATTATGGCCTGATTTTGCTCGATGTTATGCTGCCTGGCATGGATGGTGTAGAAGTGTGCACTCGTCTTCGTCAGGTGAAATCGACTCCGGTATTAATGCTTACTGCAAAAGGTGAAGAAATTAACCGTGTTCAAGGATTTGAAGTAGGCGCAGATGACTATGTGGTGAAGCCTTTCAGCCCACGTGAAGTGATTTATCGGGTGAAGGCAATCCTGCGTCGTTCTTCGGCAACTGCATATCTGTCCAAAGAAAGTAACTCAAGCAACAATATCGTATTCCCTCATCTGGTTATTGAGCATGACGCTCATCGGGTAACTGCAGGTGGGGAAGAGATAAGTCTTACACCAAAAGAGTATGAGTTATTACATTACCTGGCGACCTCTCCGGACAAAGTGTTCTCCAGAGAGGAATTGCTCAAGGATGTTTGGAATTATGAGTTTTTCGGTGATCTCCGCACCGTGGATACACACGTCAAGCGTCTTCGTGAAAAGCTGAACAAGGTGTCGCCTGAATCGGCGGCTATGATTACGACAGTTTGGGGTGTGGGTTATAAACTGGAAGTACCGAAATAGTTTCAATTTCTGGAGATCACTGGTCGGGAAGTTATGGATTACGATTATATGTCTCGTGGGCTGTGTGCTCATCGCGCTGGGTCTTTTTTTGCTACCGTATATCGATACGAACTTTGCGGAATCGGAGTCCAGGGACATCAAGCGCCTGTTCACGTATGTCTGTATCATCGGGTTCAGTTTAACGACATTCTTCGCCCTCTTTTTGTTCACGAAGATCACTCAGCCGATGCAGCAGCTGATTCAGGCAGCCAACGCAATTCGCAAAGGAAATTATGGGACTAGGCTCTCTCTCGTGACTAGCGACGAGATTGGTGAACTGGCTAACACATTCAATCACATGGCGGCTCAACTGGAGGACAACATTCGGAACCTGAACCATGAAAAGGAGCATTTGGCGAGTGTGCTTCGTAGCATGACGGATGCCGTTGTTACTTTTGATGGTGAAGGTAAGGTTATTCTGACGAATCCTCCAGGGGAAAAGATCATGCAGGCTTGGTGTAACCTGGATTGGGCACAGGACGAAGAGGGGCAGGAAGTAAACAATGGGGGTGTGTCTTCACGGGAAGTTCCCGAACCACTGATTCCTTTGTTCAAACTGGTTATGGAGCATGGCGGCGATCAGAGCTCGAATGTGCATGTTCAGCAGGGAGTGTGGTCTGTTCAGATGACACCTCTATATGCAGATAGTGTTGTTCGAGGTGCGGTTGCCGTTTTGCGTGATGTGACTGAAGAGGTTCGTTTGGAGAAAATGCGTCGTGATTTCGTCGCCAACGTGTCTCATGAAATACGAACGCCGTTATCCATGATGCAAGGTTACAGTGAAGCTCTTCTGGATGGCATGGCAGCTTCACCCGAGGAAAGTGAAGAATTGATTCAGGTCATTCATGATGAATCCCTACGGATGGGCAGACTGGTTAAGGATCTGCTGGATCTGGCCCGGATGGAAGCGGGGCATACGGATATGGCGATGAAGGAAGTCGATTTGGTGGAACTTCTGGAACGGGTGTATCGGAAATTCTCCGTACGCTCCAAAGAACAGGATATCCGGCTTCATTTTGAATGTAGTCAGTCAAGCATTATGCTTCAGCAGGCTGATGAGGATCGTCTTGAGCAGGTATTTACCAATCTGCTTGATAATGCATTTCGTCATACACCTCCCGACAAAAATGTCATTATTGCGGCCACATTGGCTGGAGATCATCGAACGTCCATGGCTAAAGTGTCGATTAAGGATGAGGGTGCAGGTATCCCTACTTCCGATCTGCCATTTATCTTTGAAAGATTCTACAAAGCGGATAAGGCTCGGGTTCGTGGAGAAAGTGTGGGTACTGGACTGGGTCTGGCGATCGTGAAAAATATCGTTGATGCACATCATGGTATCATTCATGTGAACAGTACGCTTGGCGAAGGTACAGAGTTTATATTACAATTTCCGGTGAATTCCCCGAAATAGCCGGATTTCATACGAAAATTGTGGAAACACCCTCCTGAGGAGGGTGTTTTTTTGTTGAAGTGTACCGTTTAATCTTGTTCAACGTGGAACATATAAAAGTTGATAAATTAACGAAACAATTCTATTGTCCAAGATAATTTTCCCTCCAACGTGACATAAGCTTGAAAAACAAGGTAGTTAAAGGAGGATTGGATAAAGCATGTCCGATAGGCGTAAACGGGTAAATATCAAAGCTTTTTTGGAAGGTAGATCGTTCAGGGCGGGATCGCCCTTCATTCCTATAACAACAGGTGAGCAGGAGCAATTTGAAACGTTACTTCAATCGTTGGCAATCACCATCCCCGCTGCAGTTAGTCAGCCTACATCTGCTAACATACTTGCGCTGCAGTCAGGATTACGGAATGTACTTACTTTTGTGAACGAGTCAGGTTTTCGTGCTGGCGTAAAAGCCGAGCTTCAAGCTGTATTGGAATTAACCATTGCAGCTTCAGAGGTCGTACCTGTTGCGTTAGTCAACTTGTCTGGCAATCTGCAGAACCTGCTTGATGATCTGTTGAGTGTGACTTTGTTGCTTGAGGTACCCCCGCCAGAGAAAGATAAGCTTGTAGGATTGATTCGGAATACGTCTATATCACTTAGCCGTTCAACCATAGGAATTGGTTCGTCCGGGATAACCGGACCTGCTGGTCCACCGGGGGTGCCCGGAGTACCCGGAGTGCCCGGTGTGCCTGGAGTACAGGGGCCGGCAGGGCCTCCTGGAGAGGCGGGCTTAGCGGGTCCAGCAGGTCCAGTAGGCCCAGCAGGCCCAGCAGGTCCAGTAGGTCCGATTGGTCCCGCTGGACCACAAGGTGCTCAGGGTCCAGCAGGACCAACGGGAGCAGGGTTTGATAATGTAACGCCATATGATCCAACACAAGGTCCAAGTTATTCTCAAGGCCAAGTTGTCAGTTATGATGGGAATTTATATGCAGCTAATGTAAATAGCCCAACGGGTATCCCGGGAACTTCGCCAGATTTTACATTATTGTTATCGGGTGGAACAACTGGTGCTACGGGAGCAACAGGTGCAGGATTAACAGGCATCGTTCCTTTTGATCCTGCGCTTGCTCCGTCGTATGCTTCCGGGCAAATTGTAACCTATGCAGGTGGAACATATATTACGAATGTGGCATCTCCGACTGGAACGCCAAATACCTCTCCGGATTATACATTGCTTGCGAGTGCAGGAGTAACTGGCACGACTGGAGCAACAGGCGTAGGTTTGGAAGGATCGGTGCCATTTGACCCTGCTGCGGCTCCGGCATATCCTTCAGGTCAGGTGGTTACGTTTAACGGCAGTACTTATATTACGAATGTGGCATCTCCGACTGGAACGCCAAATACCTCTCCAGATTATACATTGCTTGCGGGTGCCGGACCTACTGGTTCAGCGGGTCCAACGGGAGCAACAGGAATAGGTTTAACTGGCGTTTTGCCGTTTGATCCGGCCGTTGCCCCGACATATCCAGCCGGTCAGATCGTTACTTTTAATGGTAGTACGTATATCGTCACTGTTGCATCCCCAACGGGGACACCAGGGACATCTCCAGACTACACGTTGTTGGCAGGAGCAGGAGCTACAGGAGTTACTGGTGCAACAGGCGTAAGTATAACAGGAAGTACAGGAAATCCCGGAGCTACAGGTCCAACAGGATCGACAGGAGTAGGACTAAGCGGGATTTTGCCATTTGATCCAGCCGTTGCTCCGACATATCCCGCCGGTCAAGTAGTCACGTTCAACGGAAGTACGTATATCGCTACTGCTGCATCCCCAACGGGAACACCAGGAACGTCTCCGGACTACACGTTATTGGCGGGAGCAGGGGCGACAGGAGTTACTGGAGCAACGGGTGTGAGTATAACAGGAAGCACAGGAAGTCCGGGAGCTACAGGTCCAACAGGATCGACAGGAGTAGGATTAAGCGGGATCTTGCCATTTGATCCGGCCGTTGCGCCAACATATCCAGCAGGTCAGGTGGTCACGTTTAATGGAAGTACGTATATTGCTACTGTTGCATCCCCAACAGGAACACCAGGAACGTCTCCGGACTACACGTTATTGGCGGGAGCAGGGGCGACAGGAGTTACTGGATTGACTGGGGTCACAGGTATTACCGGAGACACTGGTATAACTGGGGCAACAGGGATCACGGGTGCAACAGGAATCGGTTTGAGTGGAGTAGTACCATTTGATCCGGCTGTGGCTCCAACGTACCCGGCAGGTCAAGTGGTTACGTACAACGGAAGTACGTATATTGCCAATGTTGCCGGACCGGCTGGGACACCGGGCACATCTGCAGACTACACGTTGTTGGCGGGAGCTGGGGCAACAGGTTTCACCGGAGTAACTGGAGTTACAGGTGAAACTGGAGCAACAGGGATCACGGGGGTGACGGGAGCAACGGGTATCGGTTTGAGCGGAGTAGTATCATTCGATCCGGCGGTGGCACCAACATATCCAGCAGGTCAGGTAGTTACGTTCAACGGAAGTACGTATATTGCGAATGTTGCCGGACCGGCTGGGACACCGGGCACATCTGCAGACTACACATTGTTGGCAGGAGCTGGTGCAACAGGTGTTACCGGATTAACTGGAGCAACCGGAGGTACAGGCGAAACTGGGGTAACCGGCGTAACAGGAGCCACAGGAATCACGGGAGCAACGGGTATTGGTTTGAGCGGAGTGGTACCATTCGATCCAGCCGTGGCTCCAACGTATCCGGCGGGTCAAGTGGTTACGTTTAACGGAAGTACGTATATTGCCAATGTTGCCGGACCGACTGGGACACCGGGCACATCTGTAGACTACACGTTGTTGGCAGGAGCTGGGGCAACAGGTGTGACCGGAGTAACTGGAGTTACAGGTGAAACTGGAGCAACAGGGATCACGGGGATAACGGGTGCAACGGGTATCGGTTTGAGCGGAGTAGTATCATTCGATCCGGCGGTGGCACCAACATATCCAGCAGGTCAGGTAGTTACGTTTAACGGCAGCACGTATATTACGAATGTTGCAGCCCCAACGGGAACACCGGGGACATCCCCAGACTATACGTTATTGGCGGGAGCAGGGGCGACAGGAGTTACTGGAGTTACTGGATTGACTGGGGTC
>NZ_JBYTCE010000010.1:54329-228453 GCF_058789975.1 Paenibacillus sp. FW104-T2
CACAGGTATTACCGGAGACACAGGTATAACTGGGGCAACAGGGATCACGGGTGCAACAGGAATCGGTTTGAGTGGAGTGGTACCATTCGATCCAGCCGTGGCTCCAACGTATCCGGCAGGTCAAGTGGTTACGTTTAACGGCAGCACGTATATTACGAATGTTGCAGCCCCAACGGGAACACCGGGGACGTCCCCAGACTATACGTTATTGGCGGGAGCAGGGGCGACAGGAGTTACTGGAGTTACTGGATTGACTGGGGTCACAGGTATTACCGGAGACACAGGTATAACTGGGGCAACAGGGATCACGGGTGCAACAGGAATCGGTTTGAGTGGAGTAGTACCATTTGATCCGGCTGTGGCTCCAACGTACCCATCTGGTCAAGTGGTTACGTTCAACGGTAGTACGTATATTGCGAATGTTGCCGCTCCGACTGGGACACCGGGCACATCTGCAGACTACACGTTGTTGGCGGGAGCTGGGGCAACAGGTGTCACAGGTATAGCGGGTGTTACCGGTGAAACCGGGGCAACAGGTATCACGGGTGCGACAGGAATAGGTTTGAGCGGAGTGGTACCATTCGATCCGGCCGTGGCTCCAACGTATCCGGCAGGTCAAGTGGTTACGTTTAACGGAAGTACGTATATTGCGAATGTTGCCGGACCGACTGGGACACCGGGCACATCTCCAGACTACACGTTGTTGGCAGGAGCTGGTGCAACAGGTGTTACCGGATTAACTGGAGTAACCGGAGGTACAGGCGAAACTGGCATAACTGGCGCAACAGGAGCCACAGGAATCACGGGGATAACCGGAACGACCGGAGTTACAGGGGCTACAGGACTTACAGGCATCACAGGTTTTACAGGTGAAACTGGTGCGACAGGAATTACAGGTATCACGGGTGCGACAGGGGTTGGTTTGAGCGGAGTGGTACCATTCGATCCAGCCGTGGCTCCAACGTATCCGGCAGGTCAAGTGGTTACGTTTAACGGAAGTACGTATATTGCGAATGTTGCCGGACCGACTGGGACACCGGGCACATCTCCGGACTACACGTTGTTGGCAGGAGCTGGTGCAACAGGTGTTACCGGATTAACTGGAGTAACCGGAGGTACAGGCGAAACTGGCATAACTGGCGCAACAGGAGCCACAGGAATCACGGGGATAACCGGAACGACCGGAGTTACAGGGGCTACAGGACTTACAGGCATCACAGGTTTTACAGGTGAAACTGGAGCGACAGGAATTACAGGTATCACGGGAGCAACGGGTATCGGATTGAGTGGAGTGGTACCATTCAATCCGGCCGTGGCTCCAACGTATCCTGCAGGTCAAGTGGTTACGTTTAACGGCAGCACGTATATTACGAATGTTGCAGCCCCAACGGGAACACCGGGCACATCTACAGACTACACGTTGTTGGCAGGAGCTGGTGCAACAGGTGTTACCGGATTAACTGGAGTAACCGGAGGTACAGGCGAAACTGGAGCCACAGGAGCCACAGGAGCCACAGGAATCACGGGAATAACCGGTGCAACTGGCGTTACAGGGGCTACCGGACTTACAGGCATTACAGGTTTTACAGGCGAAACTGGTGCGACAGGAATTACAGGTATCACGGGTGCGACAGGGGTTGGTTTGAGCGGAGTGGTACCATTCGATCCGGCTGTGGCTCCAACGTATCCGGCAGGTCAAGTGGTTACATTTAACGGCAGTACGTATATCGCCAATGTTGCCGCACCGACCGGGACACCAGGAACCTCCCCAGACTACACGTTGTTGGCAGGAGCTGGTGCAACGGGTGTTACCGGGTCAACTGGAGTAACGGGTGGTACAGGTGAAACTGGAGTAACCGGAATAACCGGTGCAACTGGCGTTACAGGGGCTACCGGACTTACAGGCATTACAGGTTTTACAGGCGAAACTGGTGCGACAGGAATTACAGGTATCACGGGTGCGACAGGGATTGGTTTGAGCGGAGTGGTACCATTCGATCCGGCTGTGGCTCCAACGTATCCGGCAGGTCAAGTGGTTACATTTAACGGCAGTACGTATATCGCCAATGTTGCCGCACCGACCGGGACACCAGGAACCTCCCCAGATTACACATTACTGGCTGGCGCAGGAGCAACAGGTGTTACAGGATTCACCGGAGTAACCGGTGGTACAGGTGAAACTGGAGTAACTGGCGCAACAGGAGCCACAGGGATAATCGGAGCGAGCGGAGTTACAGGGACTACAGGCATCACAGGTTTTACAGGTGCAACTGGTGCGACAGGTGTAACAGGAGCTACTGGGGTAGGGGTAACCGGAATTACCGGAGCAACGGGAGTAACAGGAGAAACCGGTATAACGGGAGCTACTGGAGTAGGCATAACGGGAAGTACCGGGGTAACAGGAGCAACTGGTGTAGGTGTAACCGGCAGTACCGGGGCAACAGGAGCTACTGGGGTAGGCGTAACAGGAAGTACTGGAGCGACAGGAACAACTGGAGTAACAGGAGAGACGGGTATAGCGGGAGCTACTGGAATAGGCATAACGGGAAGTACCGGAGCAACAGGTACAACAGGAACCACAGGAACCACAGGAACCACAGGAACCACAGGAACCACAGGTACAACGGGACTTACTGGTGCAACTGGAGTGACGGGTGCGACTGGCATAACAGGAGCTACAGGTGTCGGAACCACAGGAGTAACTGGCGCTACAGGTGTAACAGGAACTTCAGTTACAGCAGCATCTTCATACGCAGAGAATACAAGTGGTACAATTCTTGTTCTTTTGGGCGGAACGGTTGTACCTCTGCCTAATAATCAAAACATTGGTACCGGAATTACCGTAAATGGAACCAGTGATACGTTTACTCTTGCTACGGCAGGACGTTATTATATTAGTTACAAAATCAATCTTACAGCAGCGCTCGCTGTCCAATCTCGAATACTGCTAAATGGTGCTGTAGTTCCACCAAGTGTAATCTCGCCAGTACTTTCGCTTAGCCAATTAGCAACAGACTTTATTGTAACCGTCACAGCTGGATCAACCATTCAACTCCAATTGTTCGGTTTGGTTGCAACAGCAGTATTGTCACCTCCAGGCGCCACACTCAACATTATTCGATTAAGCTAAGTACAAAAAAAGAGGCGAACCCTTCTGGGTTCGTCTCTTTTGACTATCTATGCACGTTGTGGCATCTATTCAAGAACAATTTCAACAGCAGTATTGAGCTCAGGCAGACCTGTAAGCTGAACAAGGACATCTTTTGGAACTGCTTTATCCACTGTCAGTATCATGATGGCAGCACCACCGATAATTTTCCGTCCCACTTGCATGGAGGCGATGTTGACATCATTTTGACCAAGCAGTGTACCTACCCGTCCGATGATACCTGGTTTATCGTTATGGGAGATCAAAATTTGGTGACTTTCTGGAGCGATATCAACTGGGAATTTGTCCAGGCGTACGATCCGTTCTCCATAACCAGCAAGCAGCGTTCCGGCTACACGGCGTTCCTCCGCTTCCTGTGTCGTTACCAACGTAACTGTAATGAGGTTAGTAAACCCTTTAGTTGCAGATGTTTGGCTTACAACCACATTCAGATCACGGGTTTTGGCCAGATGCATGGAGTTAACGATATTTGCTTCTCCGCCCAGATGTCTGGCGAGAATTCCCTTGACAATGTAACGAGTGAGTGGCGACGTATCCACTTCTGAAAGATCCCCAGCATAGTCAATTCGAATCTCTTGCACGGCATTCTGTGTAATTTGGGCTGCAAAGCTACCCAGGGTTTCACCCAGCTTAAAATACGGCTGGAGTTTATTCATCACGGTTGGTGCAACCGCTGGCATGTTCACAGCGTTTTTGAACGGTTCATTCCGCAAAATATGAAGTACCTGCTCCGATACATCAATCGCTACATTTTCTTGTGCTTCCACGGTGGAAGCTCCAAGGTGTGGCGTAACGATGATACTTGGGTGGTTCAGGAAAGGATGATCCTGTGCTGGTGGCTCGCTTTCAAACACGTCAAAGGCAGCACCTGCAACAATACCCTCATCGATTGCTTCCACAAGGGCCATCTCATCAATGACTCCGCCACGAGCACAGTTGATAATGCGCATACCTTTTTTCATGATTTCAAATTGTGCACGGGAGATCATGTGTCGAGTTTCAGGTGTCAATGGAGTGTGTACGGTCATAAAGTCAGCATTGCGAATGATGTCATCCACGCTGGCCAGTTTAACTTGAAGCTTCTCTGCACGTTCTTGAGTCAGGAACGGGTCGTATGCCAGAATATCCATACCAAAGGCTTTGGCGCGTTTGGCTACCTCACTGCCGATTCGTCCCATTCCGAGTACACCCAGAGTTTTATTTCTGAGTTCCACACCCAGGAAGGTCTTGCGATCCCATGTACCTTGAATGGTTTTGGCGTAGGCCTGTGGGATGTGACGTGCCAATGCCATCATCATGGCAAATGTATGCTCACATGTCGTGATGGTATTACCATCGGGCGCATTAATAACGATGATACCGCGTTGAGTGGCAGCCTCCAGGTCAATGTTATCCACCCCAACCCCTGCACGGCCAATGACCTTGAGATTTGTTCCAGCAGCCATAATACGATCTGTTACACGAGTTTGGCTTCGAACGAGAAGGGCGTCATAATTACCAATAATGGCTACAAGCTCATCTTCACTAAGACCGGTATTTTTCTCAACTACAACATCATTTGCATCCACCAGTTGCTGAATACCCAGATCACTGATTGGGTCCGATACTAACACTTTGTACATGGTTTCTTCCTCCTTAGTATGTGTATCTATATCGTCAAGGACTTACCTCTGCAATGAGGTGTTCCTTAAAACCGGGTTCATCCTTCCGCCCAACAACGCGGTGTCGCAGCAGAGGGGAGGGGTGTAATAATAGAGTGGACCCACGTATATTCCTAAAAATAAATCAAAAAACTCTCAATCCACATACTGCTTGCGCAATAAGGGACGAGAGTTGTCGTGGTACCACCCTAATTCACTGCCGCTTCGCAACGACAGTCTTCACGGTCAATAAAGACCGAAGAGGATAACGGGTCTAAACCGATTGCACCTACTCCAATTTCAATGCAATAACTCAGGAACGCTCAAGATCCATTGCCTGCCACCGATTTGCACCATCCATCGGCTCTCTGTAAGAACAAAGCAACATCTTTTTTCCATCATCGTGTTTAACGTGACTAATTTTTTCATAATGTATCATGGCTAACATGACCATGTCAATAGGCATAAATGTTTTAATGCAGATAACTTGGATCACGTTCATTTATCAGCGGTTTACTATGAAAGATGCCTGAATCATATAACTGAAAGTCGAAGAAAAATCAAGATTCAAAAAATCAAATCAGACGTTACGATGAGAGTGAATTTCGGGTAACAAAGGATAGGAAACCAGGACTTGAGGCAGGTCTTGAACCAATTTGGATTTTTGGCTATCATTTAGTATACTATCCGATTGGGCAGCCAAGTAGGTTATCCATCAAATATCTAGTAAGAGGACAGACGCAGGCAATGAAAAAATCAAAGTTTTCCAAGTTCAAGATTCAGAGGGCTGAACCACAGCAGCTTACCGAGCGCTTGCTTCTGATCAATCTATACATTACACAAGGTTTAACTCTGATCATTGGAGTTGTATGGATTTTATTGCAGAAGCTAAATCTGTTCGACGTGCTTGCTTGGCCGGAAAGTGTTCATTTTATTTGGTGGGGGCTTGGTCTTGCAGGCATTATGCTCGTCATGGATTTGGTCCTGTCTTATGTCATTCCTCAGGAGAGCATGGATGACGGAGGAATCAATGATATGCTGTTCAGGTCACGCCCCATCTGGCATATCGTATGTATAGCAGCTATTGTCGCTGTTTGTGAAGAATTATTGTTTCGCGGAGCCATACAGCATGCCATTGGCCCTTACTGGACTAGCATATTGTTTGCAGTAATTCATATTCGATATCTTCGCCACTGGATTCCTACAGGTTGGGTATTTGTTTCTAGCTATGGATTGGGTTGGATTTATTTGCAATCCGGCACATTGTGGGCGCCAATATTATGTCACTTTATTATTGATTTGGTGTCCGGATTAGCGATACGTTTTCGGAGGGGATCATGAACCAGCAATTAAGCAGAATGAAGACATATGGCAGTCAGCGCCACCGCCACTCGGACAAAACAGAGAAGACCGAGCGGACTACGGCTCCTCAAGTGAACCTGGTTGCTGAACCGGCAGCTGCACTGGAGGGGGCGGGGGCATCATTGTCCACCGTATCCGTACCAAGATCACAACGCAAGTCGTATGCATCAGCACTGGAAAGCCCAGTGCTCCCCAGCCGGGCTCCGGCACGTTCCAAATCTCAGCAAAAAGCGACCGATGAAATGGTCACGGAAGCAGGTTCACTTCCTACCCGGACTGAGCTTCATCCTTCTCGCCGATTGCGGTTAAGTAAACGGTTTGTCAACTCACTCATCATTATTTTTGTTTTACTCACGATCAGCTTGGTCTGGTGGGGCATAAAAGGGGCTCCGCCACTAAACACATTTCTTCCTTGGCCTTGGTAATCATGGTCTGGTTCGCATCTGTGTTGATGGTGGTTTTCATATTGATCGTTCATATGTGGCGTGAAGCGCACCTTCACCGGGTCGTGGAGGATGAGGTTGAAATAAACGCCTTACCCCATTCGTTCGATGGAAGCGTCATTTTGTATGTATCTGACCTTCATAAGAGGAGATTGAGGCAGGAGGACATTAGGCCATTATTGAGCCAGGTGGACTGGGTTCTGATAGGTGGAGATGTGGCAGAGAAGGGAATTTCATGGTCCATCGTCAGACACAATATGCAACTACTGACCAATATTGCACCTGCTTATGCGGTTTATGGAAACCATGACAAACATGCCGGAACGGCTCAGTTGACACGGATTTTTGAGGAAACTGGGGTTCGGCTTCTGCAGGATCAGGTTGTGTCTCTTCAAAAAAGGGATTCCCGCATAAAGCTGGCTGGAGCGGATTATCGGTCTCGTGAACTTAGCAATCACCTAAGGGAAAAGGACAGAAATGATTGCCTAATTGTATTAATTCATGATCCGCTTCAGGCGAAGAGTGTTCATGATGATGCTGATCTTATCTTATGTGGGCACACACACGGGGGACAACTCGTGATCCCGTTTCTTGGACCGATTTTCCTTAACCAAGCATACCGAAATGTGTCGAACGGATGGTACACCTTGAAACGGATGAACGGTGATCCTGATGGCAAAATGCTCGTCAGCAGAGGTTATGGAACGAATCATTTGCCACTCAGATTATGCTGTCCAGCTGAGATGCACAAGATTACTTTAAAATCGATAAAAACAAAATAAAACAGCCTTGATCTACATGGATCAGGGCTGTTTATCTATATCCTCACCTGGCCTCGAGCTCTATCGAACGAGGGTCAACAAAAGAATATCCCTTGTTCTCCAGCTTCGTTAACAAATCATCTAATGCCTCTACAGTCCAGGGAAGCTCATGCATTAATATATTGCTTCCGGGATTTAACTGATCAAGCACATTCTGAACGACTTTATCGGGTTTGTTCTGAGTGCTCTTGTCCCAGTCCAGCGAACCATTGGACCATGTCATGTATAACATGCCATTTTGTTTGACGGTTTCCTTCAAAGCGTCATTACCAGAACCAAAGGGAGGGCGGAAGAATTCAGGCTCCACACCAATGGTTTCTTTGACGATGTGTTGAACATCCGTTACCTGCTTGGAAGCTTCTGAAGCGGACATTTTTTTGAGATCCTCATGGTCCCAAGCGTGATTACCAATAATCTGCTCACGCTCGTAAATAAGCTTTAGCAATTCCGGATGGCTTTTAACGCGATATCCATTAACGAAAAATATGGCTTTAGCATTATGCTTGTCAAGTGTATCAATTAATCCATTAATCATTTCTGCTTCCTTAGGGCCGTCATCGAATGTCAGAAGAACGACCTTCTTCTCACCGTTTTCGTCATTGGGTTTGATGTAATAATTTTCATTCATATGATATGTCTTCTCAATGTGTTGTTCTTTTTTATCCTCGGTCGTCTCTTGTTCTTGTGTTTGCTCTAAGCTGTCTTGAGACGAAGGTAGGTCATCTTCCACTGCGTTTGAAGTTTTGCTTTCTTCACTTGGTACAGAGGAGACTGTTTCATTTTCAGGAGCGGTGTTTTCGGCAGTAGGTGTTTCTTGCTCCCCACATGCTGACAACAGGAGACATGCGGAAATAAGGATTGCGGCAGTCGTTTTAAACATAATTTCAACTCACTTTCCTGTATTTATGCGGAATGAGATTTCGTGCTTCCGCAAACACTAGTTGTGATCTTAACATAAGAGGAGGTTGGTGTAATGAAGGCGTCATCCTTTTTTTGGGGGATTGTAGTTGGTGTTGCTGCCAGTTCATATCTGTCCAAGGGCAAAATTCCCATGTTGTCTTCACTCTCGTCCGGCAACATGATGGGTCAAGCCAAGCACAAGATGATGGAAATGACTTTTCCAGGCATGGATGGATTCAGTCCTAAGAATAATGAGCATGGTGAATCCCACAAAAGTGCATTGAAAAAAACAGCAAGAGCCATTACCCCGCAGGAAAAAGAAGAAAACATGAACATGCTCAAAGATTTTATTCGCACCAATCCGGATGTTAAACATGAAGTTGAGCAAATTTTGAGTCAAACAAACACAACAGTACCCGGTTTATAAACCAAAACTACTGGAATAGAATCAACCACAGTCTTGTTGGATGTGGATTGATTCTTTTTTTGTCGATTTTACTTCGTGCATTTGCAGGTATAAAATGATAACATAACTACATAGATTTATTTTCAGCACATATTGTTTTGTGCTTCATAATCTGTTATAAGACTTGCTTATAAAGGGGAGATCCTGTATGAAAATAGAACGATTAAGTCACGATAAGATACGGATTTTCCTAACCTTTGACGATCTGAGCGAGCGCGGAATACAAAAAGAAGATATGTGGCAGGAAATACCTAAAGTTCATGAACTGTTCACTGAAATGATGGATCAGGCATATTCCGAACTTGGGTTCGATGCTACAGGTCCTCTTGCTGTCGAAGTATTCGCACTTCCCGCTCAAGGAATGGTGGTCATTGTTACGCGTGGGAAATATGATCCGCAACAATATGGTTCCGGCCATGAGGATGATCTGCCTGAAGAAGTATACGAGATGGAAGTTACACTGGAGCAGAGCGATTCCATTGTATATGCCTTTAAGGATTTTGAAATCTTGATCGAGGCTGCACATATGCTGCGTGAACATGTAACCAATGCGGGAAGACTCTATTCCTATAAAGATAAGTGGTTCCTGCATCTGGAACCGGACGAAGTCGATAGCACCAAACATGCTGCTCTAATAGCACTGCTTGCTGAATTTGGTGAGGGTTCTTCGGTTACGCCAGCGGTTATGGAAGAATACGGTAAAGTGATTATGCCTGAACAGGCCATTGAAGTGATCTGCACCCATTTCAAACGTCAGGATTAAATTCAATTGCAAACGCGTCTTAGTCAGAGGAGGGAATTTCGGTGCTTTTGTTTTCGGTTTTAGCGGCAGCAGTAGCTCCGGGTCTCGCCTTGTTAACATATTTTTATCTGAAAGACCGTTATGATTCCGAGCCGCTTCATATGGTACTGAGAGTATTCGTTATGGGTATTTTGATGGTGTTGCCTGTGATGATTATTCAGCGAGGTATGATGCTGTGGCTCGGAGATAACCCTTATGTTGAGTCTATTCTCATTTCCGGCGGGGTTGAGGAATTCGTTAAATGGTTTGTGTTATACCACATCATTTATAATCACACGGAGTTTGATGAGCCATATGACGGTATTCTTTACGCTGTTGCTGTTTCACTTGGTTTTGCAACAGTGGAGAATGTATTGTATGCCTTTGCGGGGAATGCCTCCGTCTCAGCCATGTTTCTCCGTGCATTACTTCCTGTGTCAGGACACGCCATGTTTGCGGTAATTATGGGATATTACATGGGGCGGGCCAGGTTTACGGACGGCAAGAAAAAACGTTGGTTCCTGATGCTATCGCTGCTGCTTCCATTTTTCTGGCATGCACTGTACGATGTCATCATGAACACAATGGTAAACTATTGGCTGTGGTTCATAGCACCGCTAATGGCGGGATTGTGGTATGGAGCCATAGGCAAAATTACGCGGGCTAATAACCGCTCTCCTTTTCGATTTGTGAAACGGGAGGAAGAGGTTAAATTATAGAAATACGGACACACTGGTGGACATGGAGCGCGTACTGCGCCTGATGCCCCGGTGTGTTTTTTTGTTTTTGACCTAAAGAATCCCGGGGAATGAACAACAGAAACGGGGACAGCGTAATGAGAATAAAAATAAAAATTAGATGCAAACAGTGCGGAGAGCGGTTTACGCTGCGCGGTAAAAAAGAAAGAGGGCGAATTGAGACCGGATTCAAGCAGTGTCTGTGTGATAATCGGGATCAATTTGAGATTGAGGAAGATGGCGGTACGTCTTGGATTCAAATGAATTAAATAGCTCGTAAAGAGTCAAACATTGTGCCGGCTGGAAAACCGATGCATAAGAGGACTTTCTTCGATCCACAATATAGATAGTGGTTCAGATGAAAGGAGACTCTACCGATGTATAAACGTTTAAGTTCAGTCATGTTTCCGATATTTGCAGTATTGCTGATCGGTGCCCTTGTGTGGGGATACCAGGAGAACCAGGAGAAAAATGCGATCTTGATCAAAGCGGAGAATCAGTATCAGCGTGCATTTCATGATTTGTCTTTCCATATGGACAAGCTGCACTCTGAAATCGGTAATACACTGGCGGTGAACTCCACTTCCCAGGGCATGCATCGTAAAGGTCTGATGAATGTGTGGCGGCTTACCAGCGAGGCGCAAAATGAGATTAACCAACTGCCGCTGACGATGCTGCCTTTTAACGAGACGGAGGAATTTCTTTCTCGTATCTCAAACTTTGCTTATCAGGCTTCCATGCGTGATTTAACCAATGAACCACTAAGTGAGAAGGAAGTGGGCAACCTGAAAAGGCTGTACCAGAATTCCTCCGAGATCACTAAAAACCTGCAGGAAGTCCAGCAAAAAGTTCTTTCTGACCGCTTGCGCTGGATGGATGCCGAAACGGCTATGGCGACAGAAGAAGAAACGATGGATAACACGATTGTCGATGGATTTCGCACGGTGAACAAAAAAGTACAGGAGTATCCTGAACTTGATTGGGGTCCTTCAGTATCCAGCATTTATGCAAAACGTTCAGTCAAGAAGTTGGATGGTGTTCCAGTATCGAAAGAGCAAATTCAGAGCAAAGCAGCGAAATTCTCCAATGCAGACACCAATAAGATCCATGTACAGGAGAATGGTAAAGGTACGGACTGGGAGTCCTATACCGCTACGATCAATCAAGGCAAAGAAAGCAAGTTGATGATGGATTTTACCCGCAATGGGGGAATGCTGATTTCCTACAGCGATACTAGACCGATTGGCGCGAAAAAGGTCTCACGTTCAGATGCCATGGCCAAAGCGGATCAATTTCTCGTCAATAAGGGCTACAAAGATATGAAAGCAGTAAACTACGATGAGTATGGTAACCTAGCAAACTTAACGTACGTGCGTAAACAAGGGGATACCCTGCTTTATCCGGAGAAAATGTCTGTACGCGTCGGTCTGGACACAGGAGACGTTACTGGCTTCCAGGCAAGTGATTATGTCTACGAGCATCAGAAACAACGGCAAATACCAAAAGCGGCTCTTACCGAAGCACAGGCTCGCAAAAAGCTCAATCCTGAATTTGAGGAGAGCTATGCACGTAAGTCATTAATTGAGAATGATTACAGCAAGGAAGTATTATGTTATGAATTCGGTGGACGCATCAACGGGACGAAATACCGAATTTATATCAACGCTAATACAGGGGTCGAAGAAGCGGTTGAAGAAATTAAACCTGTGAATGCGACTTCCTAGAATTTAAAGGGAAAACGAAACTCAATAATTTTACCAAACAGACCACCTCGTGGTCTGTTTTTTGTTATCCGCTATGAGAAAGGTCATGGTATAATAGTCCTTGTACATACGATGATGAATAGTAAGGTGGCGGTGAAGAGCTTGTATCCAAAAATTAATGAAATTTTACACATCCAAATTGCCTCAGCCGATGAAAAAGAAGAGAGCAAGGAATACAAATCCCGTATAGCAGACATGGATGATCACAGTTTTTTGATTGAAGTACCAATGCAGCAAGGTAGCAGTCGTTTGAAAAGATTGTATTTCGGCGAAGAGCTGTCCATCTCTTATATCACTGAAGATGGCGTCAGACATTATTTCAATACGTACGTGACCGGATTTGAAGAAGATGTGGTAAGGCTTGTGCGTATACGCAAACCGCTGCCTGATGATATCTCGAAAATACAACGACGCAGCTTCCTTCGTGTTCATGCGAATCTTGAACTAGCCATTCAAGCAGAAGATCTGACTCGTGCCGTGGGGTTGACCGAGGATATAGGTGGCGGGGGATTGTCCATATATGGAGAACCAAACTTCCCGATTGCGGAAGGGCAAAAGTTGAATTGCTGGCTGCTCGTTCCTTATCGGAATTCAACGATTGAGCATGTGGCTTTCGAAGCTGAAGTGGTTCGTATTAAAACCCTTGAGTCTGGAAGACAGCTCTGTATGTTGAAGTTTACTCAGATCACAGATTCGGAGCGGCAAAAAATCATTAAGTTCTGCTTTGAACGGCAGCTGGATTATCGTACGAAGTAAGGGCACGTTTTTTGAATAAAAAGGAAATGTAGCGGGAAACGTAAGGGGAAAAACGGAGGTGCTTGGGTATGAATCACCGACGTACATCCCGAAGATATGAGCGTCTGTATTACGTGTTCTCCAAACGAATGGAAAGAAGACTCCTTCAGCTTATTGCCGTTTTATTCTTGTTGTTGGTGGTATACCAATTGCTGCTTCAGGTTCCATATTTCAAACAAAATGTGACCCGGATAGACCGAATGGAGGGGACACCAATTCACATGGAGTTTTCAACGAAAAGAGAACATCACTGAATTGGCTGTTTTTGCATCCATGTGTATAGTGTGGTATAATTTTCACGATGCAGGCAATGCCTGTTTTTTTATTGAGGCTTATCGTTTGAGGAGGAATGCCCCGTTGGCAAGCCAGAACACATCAGAGAACGGGAAGATGAACGTTGCAATTGACGGACCTGCTGGTGCCGGGAAAAGTACCGTGGCCCGATTGGTTGCAGAGGCGCTCGGTTATATTTACGTCGATACTGGCGCAATGTACCGTGCGGTAACCCTACACATGATTCGGAAAGGGATTTCTCCGGATAATGTATCAGAGGTACTTCAAGAAGCCCACAAACTGGTCATTGATTTACAGCCGGACCCGGGCGGACAGAAAGTGTTCTGTAACGGGGAAGATGTAACCTCGGAAATCCGCTCCCGTGAAGTTACGGGGATCGTGTCCCGATATGCGCAAATCGAGGGGCTGCGTTCGCAATTAGTGGATACTCAGCGGCAAATGGCTTTGCGCAAGGGCGTCGTTATGGATGGACGCGATATCGGAACGACAGTATTGCCCGATGCGGAAGTGAAAATCTTCATGACTGCCAGTGTGGAAGAGCGCGCACTTCGCCGCTTCAAAGAACTGGACCCCTCTGAAGGACTGACGTTGAAGCAATTAGAGCGAGACATTGCCACACGTGACAAATTGGATGAAGAGCGGGAAATATCCCCACTTCGCTGTGCCGAGGACGCAACTGTTCTTGATACAACCAAGATGAGTATTCATGAAGTGGTTGACAAAATCGTATCTTATTGCACAATGGTCAGAGGAGAGGTTGGTCTATGATTTACACATTTTGCAGCACAGTACTGCGGATCATTTACACCATTCTTTTCCGCCTGGAAGCAGTTGGACGGGAGAATATCCCCCAAGAGGGCGGCGTACTTTTATGTTCCAATCATATCAGTAACTTTGATCCTCCAACGGTAGGTATTAAAATTCGCCGGCAGGTACGCTTCATGGCCAAAAGTGAATTGTTTGATGTTCCGGTACTTGGCAAGATCATCAAGGCTGTGGGCGCGTTTCCCGTTAAGCGTGGAGGCGTTAGCAAGGAATCCATCAAAACTTCACTAAACATTTTGCGCAATGGTGAAGTGCTCGGCATTTTCCCATCCGGGAGTCGGCACAACGATGGAGGCATCGGCAAAAAAGGTGCAGCGAGCTTTGCTCTTCGGAGTGGTGCTACCGTTATCCCTACTGCTATTATCGGCAACTACAAGCTATTTCGTAAGATGAAAGTTGTGTATGGAGCACCGGTGAATTTGGACGAGTTTAAGGAAGATCCTTCTGGTGATGCACTGGAAAGAGCAACTGAAAAGATTATGTCCAAAATTAATGAGATGGTGAAAACAGGTGTACCGAGCAAATAATTTGCTCTTCGCCGAAAGTCTGAATGCATTATTTCCATATTTTTGAGGGAAACTAATCCGAGCCATTCAGCGTTGAAAGTGTTTTGAACTCTGCTACAGGCAGGTTTGAATATAATGGGGTTTTTGAATTGAGGAGGGTATTTGACATGTCGGAAGAAATGAAAAATCAAGAAGCAACCCAAGATGAGTTGGATCAATTCGTTTCCTTGAAAAAAGGAGATACTGTAAAAGGAACCATCGTCAAATTGGAAGATAACCAAGCCTATGTGAGCATTGGATATAAATATGACGGTGTAATTCCAATTCGTGAACTGTCCTCATTGCATGTTGACAGCGCGTCTGATGCAGTAGAAGTTGGACAAGAAGTTGAAGCTAAAGTACTTAGCATTGACGACGAGAAAGAAAAACTCGTTCTGTCCAAACGTGCAATCGACAGCGAAAACGCTTGGGATCAATTGCAAAAGCACTTTGAAGACCAAGATGTATTCGAAGTTGTTGTAGCTGACGTGGTAAAAGGCGGTCTGGTAGCGGACGTGGGCGTACGCGGATTTATCCCGGCTTCCATGGTTGAGCGCCATTTCGTAGAAGACTTCAGCGACTACAAAGGACGCACACTGCGCGTTAAAGTGAAAGAGATCGATCGTGAGAACAACAAAGTGATCCTTTCCCAAAAAGACGTTCTGGAGCAAGAATTCGAAGCTAACAAAGCTGAGGTTATGGCTGGTCTGCAAGAAGGCCAAGTTATCGAAGGTACAGTACAACGTTTGACTCAATTCGGAGCATTCGTTGATGTAGGCGGAGTTGACGGTCTGGTTCACGTTTCCGAGCTCGCTTGGACTCATGTGGACAAACCATCCGATGTCCTTTCCGAAGGTGATAAAGTCAGCGTTAAAGTGCTGAAAGTTGACCCTGAAAAAGGCAAAATCAGCCTGAGCATGAAAGCTGTTCAACCAGGACCATGGGAAACAGCTGGCGAGAAATTCAACACTAGTGATATCGTAACAGGTGTTGTTAAACGTCTGGTTGATTTCGGAGCTTTTGTTGAAATCGCTCCTGGTGTTGAGGGACTTGTGCACATTTCACAAATTTCCCACAAACACATCGGCACTCCACACGAAGTGCTGAAAGAAGGTCAGGAAGTTCAAGTTAAGATTCTCGACATGAATCCTGCTGAGCAACGTGTAAGCCTGAGCATCAAAGAAACAGAAGAAGCTCCTGCCCAAGCGCCAAAAGCTGAAAGACCTGCTAGAAACAACGCTCCGCGTGAAGAAATCAACAACCCGAACGTTTCCTTGAGCAATCAAGGTATGAGCATCACACTCGGCGAACGTTTCGGTGACAAACTCAGCAAATTCAAATAAGTTATTCATGCATGGTTCTAAGTTATACTGCATATTTTGCTGAACAATAAAAGCAAGATCGGCGAGCCCCAGCGGGTTCGCCGATTGTTGTTATTGTAAGCATTCTTGGCATGAAAGGTTAGCCAAGACATGTGTTTTTTGCTATGATGAGTAACGTAAGTATGGACAGGAGGAGTGGAATGTATGGCAAGACCCGTTGTGGCAATTGTCGGGCGACCGAACGTGGGTAAATCCACTATTTTTAATCGGATTATCGGCGACAGACTGGCCATTGTGGAAGACAAGCCGGGTATTACCCGTGACCGGATCTACGGAATCGGTGAATGGAACGGTAAACCATTCAGTATTATCGATACAGGTGGTATCGAAATCGACGGCGAGGATGTCATTCTTAAATCAATTCGGATGCAGGCAGAGCTCGCCATTGAAGAAGCGGATGTTATTGTATTCATGTGTGATGCAAAAGCAGGAATTACGCAATCTGACGAAGAAGTCGCAGAGATGTTGTACCGCTCAGGCAAGCCCATTGTTGTAGCCGTTAACAAAGTGGATAATATTGGGCGCAGTGAGCTCATTTACGAGTTTTACGGATTTGGATTTGGAGATCCGATCGGTGTATCCGGGAGTCATGGTACGGGTATTGGTGATTTGCTGGATGCGATCGTTGAAAAATTGCCTGAACTTGAAGAAGAGACATACGATGAAGACGTCATCCGTGTTGCTCTAATCGGACGTCCAAACGTGGGTAAATCTTCATTGGTGAATGCCATTTTGGGTGAGGAACGCGTAATCGTAAGCGATGTAGCCGGAACGACGCGTGATGCCATTGATACCCCGTTCGAAAAGGATGGGCAGCGTTACGTGCTGATTGATACAGCAGGTATGCGTAAACGTGGTAAAGTGTATGAAACTACCGAGAAATACAGTGTTATGCGTGCTATGCGTGCCATCGAACGTGCTGATGTTGTTTTGGTCGTTATAAACGGCGAGGAAGGCATCATTGAACAGGACAAGCACATCGCAGGTTATGCATTTGAAGCCGGTAAAGCTTCCCTGTTCGTTGTGAATAAATGGGACGTGGTGGATAAAACAGATAAAACGATGAATGAGTTTGAGAAAAAAATTCGGGATCACTTCCTGTTTATGACTTATGCTCCCGTAGTCTTTTTGTCAGCCAAAACAAAACAACGCTTACAAAAATTGCTTCCTGTGGTAACTCGTGTAGCCCAGCAGCATGCTATGCGTGTTCAGACGCATTTGCTTAATGATGTTGTATCTGATGCCGTGGCTATTAATCCACCGCCTACAGACAAAGGACGCAGAATGCGGATTAACTACGTGACACAGGTTGCTGTCAAACCGCCGACCATGGTTATTTTTGTAAACGATCCGGAATTGATGCACTTCTCTTATGAGCGTTACCTGGAGAATAAAATCCGCGGAGCGTTTGATTTTGAAGGTACGCCAATTCGCATATTTACTCGGAGGAAGTCCGACGAAGGTTAGGGGAGAAGTTTGTGATTTTACCAATCGCAGCGATTGTACTGAGCTATCTGCTCGGTTCAATCAGCTTTAGTGTCCTCCTTGCAAAGGCAATACGGGGGATCGACATTCGTCAGCATGGCAGCGGAAACGCAGGCGCTACCAATACATTGCGAATATTGGGTAAAGGACCGGCTATTCTTGTGCTGCTGTTGGATGTCCTTAAAGGTATTGCAGCTGTATGGATTGGAGTGTGGCTCAGTAACGGCTCCGAGTGGATTCCTGCAATTTGCGGTATAGCAGCGATTGCAGGACATAACTGGCCGCTCTACTTCCGATTCCGTGGGGGAAAAGGAATTGCAACAGCAATTGGCGTACTCGCCACTCTTGCATTCGTTCCTGCAGTTTCTGCCGGAATTTTTGCAATCCTGTCCATCGTTTTGACACGTTACGTTTCACTGGGTTCTCTTATTTTTGTAGCATTAACACCAATCTTCATCCTAGTGTTCCCGGGATATTCCATGAATCTATTCTGGGGAAGTCTGATTATTTGTCTGTTTGCTTTTTGGAGACATCGCACCAACATTGCGAAGCTCGCCAGAGGACAGGAAAATAAATTAGGAGCTAATAAACCTGGGGGTGGAAAACGCGTTGTCTAAAAAAGTTGCCGTCCTGGTCGCAGGCAGTTGGGGGACCGCTCTCGCAAGTGTGCTGGCCGCCAATGGGCTGGAAGTGACGATGTGGACACGTGGTGAAGAGCAGGCCGCCGAAATTAACAACCAGCATCGGAACAGTCGTTTTCTACCTGGTGCAGAGTTATCACCTCGCATTCAGGCAACGACTAATATGGGGGATGCCGTTCAAGGGGCATCGGCCGTTTTGATTGTTGCGCCTTCCTCAGCCATGCGTTCGGTAGTCAACCAATTCAAGGCGTATTATACGTCAGACATGTTAATAATCCATGCAACCAAGGGATTTGAAACGGAAAGCCTCAAACGGATGTCGACGGTGATCTCTGAGGAACTTGAATGCGAAGAAGGACATATCGTTGTACTTTCGGGTCCGAGTCATGCGGAGGAAGTGGTCAAACGCTGTCCTACAACAGTGGTTGTGGCTTCACTCGACAAAGCCGCAGCAGATGCTGCTCAGGCATTATTCATGAATGCCTATTTCCGTGTGTATACGAATCGGGATATGCTTGGCGTGGAGCTGGCAGGTGCCTTCAAAAATATTATCGCACTTGGTGCAGGGATGTCGGATGGCCTGGACTTCGGAGATAATGCAAAAGCCGCTCTATTGACTCGTGGATTGGCAGAGATCACCCGGATTGGCGTGGAGATGGGAGCAAACCCGCTTACGTTTGCGGGCCTCGCAGGAATCGGTGATTTGGTCGTTACCGCGACAAGCCAACATAGCCGGAACTGGCGGGCCGGTTCCATGCTGGGACAAGGACAAAAGCTGGAGGATGTACTTAATTCCATGGGAATGGTCGTAGAAGGAATTCGTACGACAAAAGCAGCCTATTTTATCTCCCAGAAATACGGAGTGCAGATGCCGATTGCGGATCAACTATACCATGTTCTCTTTCAGGATCGTGAGCCGCGTGATGCGGTTGAGGCACTTATGGGCCGAGATCCCAAGACCGAAATGGAAGTTATGAAACTGGAAACATGGGAACAGTGGCACTCCTGATTCTCCATTGCTTTACTCACCAGAAATAAAGAAGCTCATTCACCTTTTCATCGCTACACTCATACTATACACATGAGTATTGCCGGAGGAGGGGAGACGAATGGGTAACAACATTTCTAAGGATGCACTGAAAGCGATCAATAAAAAAACGGGCAAAACAATTACAGAAGGTGCTGTCAAGAAATTGGCGAGCACAGTAAAACCGTCCACCATGCAAAATGAAGCTCAGCTGCGCCAATTGATTAAACAAGTATCCGCCATGGCGAAAGTTCCGGTATCTGAAGATACGGTTCAGGATATTGTAAGTGCGGTCAAAAAAAGTGGACTGAATCCAAACAGCATGGAATCATTAATGAAAATGATGATGAAAAAATAATAGATCGTTTTTGCTTCTGCAACGTGGGTAAGCAAGACAAAAAGATGAGTCAGCTAAGGCTGGCTTTCTTTTTGTCTTTTTTTTGGAAAAGTCCTCTGAATTTCGTGTTATAATAATTTCAATTGTCACCGTGTCAGTGATGAATAACAGATTGAAGGGGAGACTGCTGGATTATGAGCGCAATGGACAAGATGTGGCTGTCATTGGTTGCAATTCTGATTATGGGATTGTCTGTATTCCTGATCACCTTCGCGAGAGCCAAAACCAAAGGCTTTGTGCGAGGGATTCTGTCATTAATCGCGTTTCTGATTATGCTGATTGGTTTTTTCGGCGGAATTGCATCGCTCACTTGATCTTATTCTTGCGTGCAGCTTAACATCCGCATAAGTACACCATAGAACTGACACAATGAAAACGGATGAAGGGAAGGTGAGCCGGTTGGGACCACATGGAACAGAGGGCCTTACAGAGCGCTATCCGGAATTGCACGCTGCGTTGCTGGAAACGGCAAAAACCTGGAATACAGTACCTTATGCTTGGCTTCTTGGGGGGAGCTGTGGACTGCTGCTGCAGCAGGTCGAGTTGCAGCAGGCTCCCAGAGATATTGATGTGTACGCCGATCTGGCTGCTGCACATGGGCTGCATCATGCTGCCCCAGGAATTGCCCTGGATAAACCGTTGATAGATCGAACAGGGCCATACGCTTCATTGCTGAGTCATTATCAAGTCGGAGAGTGTTCGCTTGAACTCGTAGGTGGCTTTGAAGTATGGTCCAGGCAGAGCTGGTACCGGGTTGAGATTGAACAACTGCTGATTCATCATGCGCCTCAGGCTCAAATTGGTTCTTACACGTTAAGATTGATGCCCCTTGCTCATGAGCTGCTTTTTAATCTGCTGAGAGGTCGAGCTGACCGTTATGAGGCTATTGCCGAAGCAATCCGGAAGGATCCACAGCTTCATCAGCCCTTACTGGCTTCATTGGGTAAGCATAATGTGTGGACAAGCCGATTCTCCGCTGAGGTAGAAGAGTTGGTTGGTTTTACATGGACTTCATAGGTGGGGAGGCAAGAGGATGGAGCACACGATTACATTTTTACCGCAAAATAAGAGCATTCGCCTAAAAGCGGGAGTGAACCTGCTCAGTGCCGCACGCCGTGCAGGAGTGAAGATTCCAACCCGTTGCGATGGAAAAGCTGCTTGTCTAATGTGCAAGGTCAAAGTAGATGGTGATCAGCTGCAGGCGCTGCACCCCCCTACAGATGCTGAACAACGGAAACTGGGTTCCCTGCTGGAAGCAGGAACTCGTCTTGCTTGTCAGGCCAAGGTGAGGGGATCAGTGTCTGTTCATGTTCCGGAGGATCCGCTCAAAGCTGCGATACGTAAGCAGTTGGAACGCCAGCAGCAGGAGAATGACGATTGGTTCTGAAACTTACCTGAATGGAGCTCAATTGGAATGGGTTGTCCCGTTGGTCTCTTCAGATTCAAGGAGGATGCGGATGAGCGAAAACAAAGATAGACTCTTCATCAGTTTAGGGCAGAGGTACGGGATTCAGGGAGTCCGCTGCCTTCTCTTGATTTTAATGCTTGCTATAGTAAGTGGCTGCATGTATCCAACCCAGGGTAACGATGATCCCAAAATTGCATACAGGGAGAGTGTGAACCGGATACAGAGTGCTGTAGAGGCATTTCAGAAGGATCAGGGGATTCTGCCCATGATTAATGCGGATATGGATACACCAAAATATGAAAAATTCAGAGTGGATCTGCCGAAGCTGAAACAGCAAGGTTATCTGGACGAGATTCCGGGTACTGCCTTTGAAAGTGGTGGGAGCGCTTACTTCCTTATTCAAAATGAAGAGGTAGCACCCACTGTAAAAGTAATGGACTTGCAGACGGTACAGAAGGTCAATGATGTACAGCGCATGGTTAACCAGTATAAATCAGTACATAACGGCAAACTGCCTGTCGGAGAGGAATTGTATACCGGTCTGTATGCTGTAGATATGAAACAAGCTGCTCAGGCAGGTGCTCCAGAGGTTACACTGAACAGTGTATATTCCGGTCAGGAGTTACCATTTATCATGGACGGTGAAGGCAATGTGTACGTAGATTATGCCTTCGATATCATGCAGGCGGTAGAAAAATCGGATCGTTCTCCTGTGGAGGGGGATGATGTGCGCGAGTATTTGCTGGAGCACTCCCATTTCGTTCCTGTAAAATCGGTTAGTTATACGTGGCAGAATAATGCCCCAGTGGCACAAGAAAAACCATAGATGAAATGCACCAAAAAAGAGATACTCCTTATTAAGGAGTATCTCTTCTATTTTTATTGTTGCATTACGTTCTCAGGAGCTTCAAAGAACCAGATCAGATAATACGTTAGACCTCAACCTTGTAATTCAACATAAGTTCATCGCCGGACATTCCACGAATGCCCCAGTGTGCACGTGGTGTCTCGAAAATAGTAATCTCCAAATCATGGAAAGACAACTGGAGTTTTTCATGTATTTGTTTATATAACTGCTGGATTAAATCTTTCTTTGTTTCCATAGATCTTCCTTCGAACATGCTGATTTCAACAATGGTGTATGCTGCTGATCGATCTGGCGGGTACTGAAAGTTCTCCGCATCCATGGGGAAGTAACGTTGGAATTTTTTGTTCTCTGGCAGTCCCAGCACATCCATCAGAACGGAATGAATCACGATAGCAAGCTGTTCTTTCTTTGGATTTAACTGCTCACGTATACCGAAAACTTTAATCTGTGCCATGCTCATCTCACCTTTCTCATCTCGTTTTCAATCTAACTCAGCTCGGCTCTAAAACCATGTTTCCTTCACAATATACCTCTAACTCCGAGTGTCCGATACCCCAAATAGAAATGAATGAAACCAGCATAAATGCGACCAGGTGTTCATAAAGTAGATTGAAATAATGACGCGCAGTCCGAGAGCGGGGCGACTTCCCTGAGCTGAAGACCTGAGAAAAAAACAAAAAAACGCGTCATATTGCTGCATACGGATACATAAGATGATACTAGTCCAATTGCATGTACGAGTTAACGCCGCTTTCGCCGGTTTCATCAGAATGCAACGTTCGGCGGCGGACGACTTCCGGGCACTCACAAAGGCGGCTCTACCGTTGCAGGGATTTCAGTCTTCTGATTGAAAAAACGAAGCGGATGCTCTTTAGCATTTTTCCTTCGGAGTAATTTAGGGAGGGGATTTCATTGGAGAAAGTGGACATTTTTAAGGACATAGCTGAGCGGACCGGAGGGGATATCTATCTCGGGGTTGTCGGCGCAGTCCGGACGGGGAAATCAACATTTATTAAACGATTCATGGAAACGATCGTACTGCCAAACATCGCAAGCGAGGCTGATCGTGCCCGTGCAGTGGATGAACTTCCACAGAGTGCAGCAGGCAAAACGATTATGACCACCGAGCCGAAATTCGTACCGAATAACGCAGTCCAGATCAAAGTGGCTGAAGGGCTCGATGTTAATGTACGTTTGGTGGATTGTGTAGGGTACGCTGTGGAGGGTGCGAAGGGCTATGAGGATGAAAATGGTCCACGCATGATCTCCACGCCGTGGTTCGAAGAGCCGATCCCGTTCCAGGAAGCAGCGGAGATTGGCACGCGAAAAGTCATTCAGGAGCATTCCACATTGGGTGTGGTGGTTACCACAGACGGCACCATTGCCGAGATCGCCCGTAGTTCCTACGTGGAATCCGAAGAACGAGTCATTGCCGAACTGAAAGAGGTTGGCAAACCGTTCGTACTGATCATCAACTCTACCCGTCCTCGCAGTGAAGAGGCTCTTCAATTGCGAAGCGAATTGGCAGCTAAATATGATATTCCGGTAATGACATTAAGCGCGGCCACCATGACGGAAGATGATGTGACAGGCGTGTTGCGTGAAGTCCTGTATGAGTTCCCTGTTCATGAGGTGAATGTGAATCTGCCGAGCTGGGTTATGGTCCTGAATGAAACCCACTGGCTGCGTAACAACTACGAAAATTCCGTGCGCGACACGGTGAAGGACATTCGTAGACTGCGTGACGTGGACCGGGTTGTATCCCAGTTCATGGAGTATGAGTTCATTGACCGCGCAGGACTCAGCGGCATGAACATGGGCCAGGGTGTGGCCGAAATTGATCTGTACGCACCTGATGAATTATACGATCAGATCCTCGTGGAAGTGGTCGGCATTGAAATCAGAGGCAAGGATCATCTGCTGCAGCTGATGCAGGAATTCTCTCATGCCAAACGGGAATATGATCGCTTCGCTGAAGCCTTGGAGATGGTCAAAACGACCGGATACGGCATTGCGGCACCTTCGCTTGCTGAGATGGCACTGGATGAACCCGAGCTTATTCGCCAAGGCACCAAGTTCGGTGTGCGTTTGAAAGCAACTGCACCATCCATTCACATGATCCGGGTCGATGTCGAGTCCGAGTTCGCACCGATTATCGGTACGGAGAAGCAAAGTGAGGAACTGGTGAGGTACCTGATGCAGGACTTCGAGAACGACCCAATCAAGGTGTGGGATTCAGACATGTTTGGTCGCTCACTGCATTCCATCGTGCGCGAAGGGATTCAGGGCAAGATCGCCATGATGCCGGACAATGCAAGATACAAATTGCAGGAGACATTGGGACGTATCATCAACGAAGGTTCAGGCGGCTTGATTGCCATCATTCTGTAAGACAAAAGACGACCACAAGGCCATCCTTGTGGTCTTTTTGCTGTATGATTTAATTTCCTATAAACGGTACTACTGGATGTATACTACATGCTACAAGAAAAACTTAGCGAGTTTTAGCTTTAAATTGTTAAAACCCATTTACATACTTGGGATTAGCCGTTATATTAATATTCAACTATTGTGATCAAGGTCACTGAGAGTGCACGAATAGGGGGAGACAGAGATGAAAAAGAAAGATACGAAATGGGTATGGTTAAGTGTTCTGCTTGTATTTACATTGGTGCTGTCCGCTTGCGGGATCAAAAAAGAACCAGCAGCAGCTCCAGCTTCCGGAGCATCAGAGGACAAGCCCAAGACGGAGGCAGTGACGGGCCCGCTTAGTGGTAAACGAATTGCCCTAATCATGGAATTTAACACGGGCACCTTCTCACAGCAGTATGTACAAGGCGTAAAAGAGGAAATTGAAAAATTCGGCGGTGAGCTAACTACATTTGTTGCTGATAATGATAAAGCCAAGATGGTTTCATTGCTGGACAGCGCAATTAACCAGAAGTTCGATGCAATCTTGACGGATCACGGGGACTCGCTCCTGGAACCGGGTGTGAAAAAAGCAGTAGAACAAAACATTCCGGTAGTAGTCTTCGATGCAGCCATTCAAGTACCAGGGGCAACCGTATTGTCTCAGGATGACCAGAAGATGGCGGAACTTACACTGGAACAAATGAAAAAGGATATTAACGGCCAGGGGAATATCGTCAAAGTATGGGTGGCCGGATTCGCTCCTATGGAACGCCGCCAGATTGCTTACGGCGAATTCATGAAGGAGAATACGGACATCAAGGAGATTGCCACATTTGGCTCAGCGCAAAACCCTGCTCTGGATACACAAGCCAAGATGGAAGCGATTCTGAAACAATACCCGAAAGGCGAAATCACAGCCGTGTGGGCTGCGTGGGATGAGTTTGCCAAAGGTGCTGCACGTGCAATCCAGCAAGCGGGCCGTGACGAAATTAAAGTTTACGGCATCGATATGAGTGATGAGGATTTGCAAATGATTCAGGATCCGAAAAATCCTTGGGTTGCTTCCGCAGCGGTAGACCCGACAGACATTGGACGTGTTCAGGTACGTTACGCTTATCAGAAACTGAATGGTGATGAGACTGAAGATCAGGTGGTCCTTAATCCGGTTTATGTTCAACGCGAAGCACTGCCTGAGACACAAATCTCTACTTCCGAATTGTCCCAATATGTTGAGGGTTGGGGAGGAAGTACACAGGGCATCAAGGATTGGATGGCGGAATACGGAATCACTGCTAAATAAAGCAGCGTTAGAAGGCGCGCCGCAAGGTGCGCTTTTTTCGCAGGCAGATATGTAAAACAACAGATTGTAAGGTTAGCATGACTCCCTGGAGGAGGGATTGGAGGTCTACATTATGACAACAGCACCGATTTTGCTTCAAATGGAACATATTCATAAGCAGTTTGCCGGCGTTCCTGCGCTGAAAGACGTTGATTTCTCTGTAAAAGGTGGAGAGATTCATGCACTGCTTGGCGCCAATGGAGCAGGGAAAAGTACTTTGATGAAAATTCTGTCGGGTGCCTATCAACTGGATCAGGGCCAGATTCGTTTAAATGATCAGCATTTACGTCTAAATTCACCGGGGGACGCTAAGGCAAACGGAATTCACTGTGTCTATCAGGAGGTTGACGCTGCACTGGTACCGCAGCTGACGGCTGCAGAGAACATTATGCTGGACCAGCTGGCTTCTCCAGTTGGTGGATGGTGGAAAAGCCCGCGTAAGCTCCAGCAGCGTGCTCTTGAGGCACTCACAGAATTGGGAGCAGACATTGCAGTTCAGAAAAAGGTAGCAGACCTTACCCTTGCAGAGAAACAGATGATCCTGCTGGCACGCATCCTGATTCAGGATGCCAAGGTGATTATATTTGATGAACCGACTGCTCCGCTGAGCCAGGAAGAAACCGATGCCTTTTTCCGGATTGTTCATTTGTTAAAAGAACGGGGAGTAGCTTGCATTTTTATAACCCACCGGCTTGCTGAGGTGACTGGGCATTGTGATCGAGTGACCGTCATGAGAGACGGGCAGCATGTATTTACGGGTGAGGCGCGTGGACTAACTGTCAATGATCTGGTCACACAAATGCTGGGCAAGCCATTCGAAGAGGAATTTCCGAAGACGGAAGCACCTATAGGCGAGGTAATCTTTGAAGCACGTGGACTGCACCGGGGGATCAAGGTAAAGGGGGTTGATTTGTCTGTACACCGTGGTGAGGTTCTGGCTGTTGTCGGTCTGGTCGGTGCGGGCAAAACGGAATGCTCCCGTCTTCTGATTGGAGCAGACCAGCTGGAGAAAGGGGATATTCGTATACACGATAAACCGCTTCGCTTCTCTCAGCCGGCGGATGCTGCAGCTTCAGGCATTGTTTCCGTACCCGAGGAACGTCGCAAGCAGGGGATTCTCATTCAGGAAAATGTGGAACGAAATTTGAGCCTGCCCTTGCTCGGACGTCTTAGTACATTCGGATTCGTTAGTCGCAAAAAGGAGCGGGAGAACGCGGAATCCCTGGTTCAACAGCTTGGCATTAAAACATCTTCGGTACGTCAGGAAGTGAAGTATCTGAGCGGAGGTAACCAGCAGAAAGTAGCTATTGGCAAATGGCTGAATGCAGACGCTGATGTCTTTATATTTGATGAACCTACCAAGGGCGTGGATATTGGAGCCAAAAGTGACATCTTCCGTATCATTAACGAGCTGGCTTTGGCAGGTAAGGCGGTCATCTATTTCACATGTGAGCTGGACGAGGGGCTCGGTATAGGAGACCGCATTGCAGTGATGTGTGAAGGGAAAATCGTAAAAGAATTCAAGCGTGGCGAGACCAACCAAGAACAGCTGCTATACTATGCAAGCGGTGGACAAGAGGTGCAGGTATGAAGGACAAATCTATGGATTTTGCGTTCCGTTACGGGGCGATTATCGTTATTATCGGAGTTATTGCTTTTTTTGGCATCAAGTTGCCTTATTTTTTTACCTACAGTAATCTGACTGACATTCTGGGGTCGATATCGATCGTGACCTTTGTGGCTATCGGTGTAACGTTATCTCTCATTGTGGATGGTTTTGATCTCTCGGTGGGGGCTACTGTCTCATTGACGACCGTTGTAACGGCATCGTTAATGATCTGGTATCAGCAGCCGCTCGCCGTTGTCATTATTGTTCCGCTCGTGATCGGTGCAGTCATTGGCCTCCTGAATGCTTTGCTGATTGTAAAACTGCGCATTCCTGATCTGCTCGCCACGCTGGCGACCATGTACATCATTGGAGGTATTCACAAAACGTACGCGCAAGGGTACACCATTTATAATCATATGCAATTTCCTGATGGCAGCAAGGCAGCCGGAGAGATGGATCCTACGTTCTTGCTGATTGGTCAGGGAAAATGGCTCGGCATGCCTATATCGGTTATCCTCCTGCTCGTTGCAGTCATTGGTGTTCATATCTTTTTGACGTATACGAAATACGGACGCCAGATGTACGTTACTGGAGGCAATGAAGAGGCGGCGCGCTTGTCCGGAATCAAGGTGAAAAAGGTGCGTACGCTTGCTTATGTGGCTGCTGGCGTGTTTGCTGCAATAGGGGGCATTATTTACGCCTCCAAAGTGGGATCAGGACAGATTGATGCAGGATCTCCGTTGTTAATGGAATCCGTAGCAGCTGTGTTTGTAGGGTTCTCTGTCTTTGGTGCGGGGAAACCAAATGTTATCGGAACCTTCATTGGTTCAGTTCTGATTGGGGTACTGGTGAACGGTTTAACCATGATGAATGTTCAGTATTTTACTCATGATATTGTAAAAGGTGGCGTCCTCGTGCTTGCCCTGGCGGTGACATTTTACGTGCTAAACCGCAACCGCACTTGAAATTGTGTGCTGTCTGTATTAGTATAAAATTTGTTCCGCGTCTGAAACGCGCTTGGTTTCAGGCGGCATTCTGCCGGAAATGACTGTTGACCGCAGGCGGATAATTGTGTTCATCACGCTCAAGATGTACGTAGATTTTTTGCGTATGAACGTATATTTCGCTTTAAAACGGAAACACAGTATAACATTCAGGACATTGATTCAGGAGGTGAAAACAAATGAACAAATCAGACTTGATTACACACGTGTCCGAAGCGACTGAATTGTCCAAAAAGGATGTAACGAAAGCGGTTGATGCCGTATTCGAAGCAATCTCTGAGGCTCTTCAAAGCGGAGACAAAGTACAATTGGTTGGTTTTGGGAACTTCGAAGTTCGCGAGCGTTCTGCACGCAAAGGGCGTAACCCGCAAACAGGTGAAGAAATCGAAATTCCTGCGAGCAAAATTCCTGCATTCAAACCAGGTAAAGCGCTCAAAGACGGAATTAAATAAGATTTCTACATATTCCATATGTCAAAGAAAGGACCGTGACTCGTTCACGGCCTTTTCTTTTGTCTTCTAACGATATGCCTCGCTGTTTTTTGTGTCCTCAGGGTCGTCCGGTTGCTTGCTATAAGCGATCAATATCAGATCTTCTCCTGCTGATTCCGAAAGGTGCTGTTCAATGTCCTGTAGCTGATGAATGTGCTCGTCTGTCAAGGTTGCAGGGGTGTACTTCATGCAGAGGCTCCTTTCTATGGAATGTATACTGTAGTATGACCCGGTTCCCATAGATTATTGCAGCTTAACAAGCAAAACTCAGTTGACAAATGAATCAATCTTAATCATCATTAACGCTATTGAACAATTAGGAGAGGGGACGCTACGTAATGGACCATCCAACCGGCAGTGATTACATTGTCATTAAGGCAGAGGAAAACGGAGTTCAGGTCATCGGTTTGACGCGAGGACAGGACACGCGTTTTCATCATACCGAGAAGCTGGACAAAGGTGAAGTCATGATTGCCCAGTTTACGAATCATACTTCCGCGATCAAAATCCGCGGCAAGGCTACCATGATTACAAAGCATGGCCAAATAGAATCAGAATAAAAAGACGAGTTAAGAGTCTGTTGCATCAGAGCTAAGCGTCGTTTTACGGAAATCTCCTGCCTGTTCACGAAGTGGATTGGGGTAGAGCCGATACTTTGGGTATGAACGAAAAATTGCAGGCATAGCCTGCTTTTTTTCATTGTACAATGAGGTATGAGCCTTTACCGGACAGACTACACTAACATGTAAAGGCAGGGAGGCGTTTATGAAACCGCGGATGATCGTGACGGCTTCGCTGCTGGCAACGGTTGCAGCAGTTTTCCTGTTGGTTGCTGTGCAAACCTTACATATGCGAACATTGGGCGGAGAGCGGGTACAGCCGGTATCTGCAGCTGAGCAAAAGCTGGAACTGTCTGACGAGAATTTGGTGGACGTGCTGAGCTCCATGCATTTGACTACACCGATTGCAAAAGTGGAGTGGAAGCAGTCCATTTTGAAACTGGATCTGAAGGTGACAGGTACCGGAACAAGTTACACCGAAATCTATGATAATATGGCAACGGTGGCCGAGCTTGGATTTCACGGTCTAGATAACGTAGAGCAAATACTGCTTCGTGTCATGGCAGAAGATGAGTGGCTGCACAAAAGGCATCTGCTGCTTGCTGCAGATATACGAAGAAATGAGTGGCCAACAGATGCAATCGAAGCACTTCGAAATTGGAAAAGCCCCGTCCTATCCGGTGAAATAAAAGAATGGTTTCACATCATGGAGACCGATCTGTGGAAGAAGCAATTCGAATTGTTGAACGAAGGGTAATAGAATAGCAGGATTCAGTGCGTGTCTGTTCAACATATGCTATAATATATAAGATTGTAGTGCAGAAATGGTTTAACAATGCAAAGGCTCGGAGGCTGAGAATGAATTCATATCGCGTACCCCAACTAGCAAAAAAATATACGGATTACGACATGATTCGACAACATACGGAAATACCACCGTTTCCGGATAGCCGGGCTCGTCTGCTGCAGGCGTTTGTGGGCCGTACAGATGAAAAGGAGCATGATGAGTTGTATGCTCTGGCTACCTCGCTCGTCCAGCTGGCCATGGATACGCATGATCGAATCGATACGATCTCCGGGGATCGGAAAGAGCAGGATATGCGCTCACGCCAGTTGAACGTTCTTGCTGGTGATTACTTGAGCAGTCGCTTTTATCAGCTGCTTGCCCATGCGGGTCGTATTGAGATGATCGGCAAGCTCAGTGGTGCCGTATCTGAAGTCAACGTGCGCAAGATGACGCTGTATGATCGGATGAAAAAGCTTCTCGTTTCGGCTGAAGAATACTTGCGTGAAACGGTACAGCTGAAGATGCAGCTGTTTCTTTCTTTTGCGGACATGATCGGATCAAAGGAACAGAAGCTATGGGAGAGTCTTCTTGCCGAATTCAGCTTGTGCGAGACCGTTGTGGAAGAGCTGCAGCGAATGAATGACGCGAAGAAATTCAGCCATAGCTATGCTTTCTGGCATATATACAAGCAAGGTACAGCCGATGAGCGGAACCTGATTGTCCAGCCGGAGCCAGATATGCGGGCATGTGGGGCCATGGCAGTGAAGTATCAAATTGATGGGCTTCTGCTGGACAGGCTTCGTGAAAGTACAAACCGCATAAAGCAATTGCTTCAGGAAGAACAAGACCAGCAGGGATTAGCTGAGCTGTATGCCATCTTGGAAACCTATTTGGGTTATCTGGAGCCTTCACACGCAGCAGTAAGGGAAGATTGAGGGGGAGACAAATGGGGAGCGCAGAGTCGAAACCAAAAGAAGAGTTTGTCCATTCGGTGTTTCAGAGTATAGCCGGAAAATATGATGTCATGAATGACATCCTGAGTTTCCGCAGGCATAAAGCTTGGCGCAAATTCACAATGAAGAAAATGAACATGTCCAAAGGGGATACAGGCTTAGATCTATGCTGCGGTACCTGTGACTGGACGCTGGCGATGGCAGAGGCAAGTGAAACAGGTCACATGCATGGACTGGACTTTAGCAGCAACATGCTTGAAGTCGGGCAGAACAAGGTTAATGCCGTAAACAGACAAAAGCAGATTACGCTTGTTCAGGGGAATGCCATGTCACTTCCTTTTGAAGATAATTCATTTGATTATGTTACCATTGGATTTGGCCTTCGTAATGTTCCTGATCTGAGACAGGTTTTATCGGAAATGAAACGTGTAGTGAAACCAGGTGGTATGGTTGTGTGCCTGGAATTGTCCAAGCCGACATGGCAACCGTTTAAAGGTATTTATTATTTTTATTTTGAACAAGTACTGCCGAGACTTGCCAAATTGTTCGCCAAACGTTATGAGCAGTATAAGTGGCTGCCTGATTCATTGGCATTATTTCCGGGAAGGAAGGAACTGGCTACCATTTTCGAAGAAACCGGATTGAAGCAAGTGCAGGCCTATCCTCTGACCGGAGGCATCGCGGCATTGCATATTGGAACCAAGGAGAATCAGCATGTTTAGGAAAATTCGCATTTTTTTAGAAATGATCAAGATTGAACATACGCTTTTTGCTTTACCTTTTGCATTTATGGGTGCCATTCTCGGGTCTATGGTCGTGAACGGAACGTTCCCAACGTGGATGCAGATTATGTGGGTGCTGCTGGCCATGGTTGGTGCACGCAGTGCGGCATTTGGACTTAACCGGATGATTGACCAAGCGATCGACGGCAAAAATCCGCGGACGGCTATGCGTGCCATCCCAGCGGGCCTGCTCAAAAATGGCGAGGTTGTTATCTTTATTATTGTCTCGTTTGTACTGTTATTCTGGGCTTCATCCAATCTTAATGTGTTATCCATGCAATTACTTCCAATCGCAGTGTTTATGCTGGTATTGTATTCATACACCAAACGATTCACATGGCTCTGCCATGTTGTACTAGGAATGACTATTGGCCTTGCTCCACTTGGAGGCTGGGTAGCTGTTACGGGGTCCATGGATTGGACAGCCATTGTGCTGTACGTTACGATTGTGTTCTGGACAGCAGGCTTTGATATTATTTATGCATGTCAGGACTTGGAGTTCGACCAGGAAGAGGGGCTTCATTCCATTCCTTCCCGTTTCGGACTTATTAAATCGTTGAATATTGCTAAGTTCTTTCACATTATTACAGCCATCGGATTTTTGGCGCTTCTGTTGATGACGGATCTGAGCTGGTGGTATGGTGCAGGCATGCTGATTACATATGGTATTCTTTTCTATGAGCACTATATTGTATCGCCTAACGATATGAGTCGTGTACAGACGGCTTTCTTTACCATGAATAGTGTTTTGAGTCTGGTCGTATTTACCTTTACTTTGATAGACCTGGCGGTGAAATAAACATGCAGCAGCTGGACAATAAACGACTTGTTGTCGGAATTACCGGAGCCAGCGGAAGTATTTATGGCATAAGACTTATTGAAACGCTGCTCGGCCTGGATTTCACGGTTCATCTGGTGATTTCTAATGCCGGCTGGCGGGTTTTAAAAGAAGAAGTGGATTGGGATGTCACGAATCGTGAAGGTGTGCTGGAAGAGAAATTCGGCGGCCTCGGCGGTTCGCTGGTTTATCATCCCGTTAGTGATATAGGGGCTTCGATTGCAAGCGGATCTTACCTGGCTGATGGCATGATCATCATGCCATGCTCCATGGGCACACTTTCCTCCATCGCACAGGGGGCGTCAGATAATCTGATGTCTCGTGCTGCGGATGTCATGATGAAGGAGGCAAGGCCACTAATTCTGGTACCACGGGAGACTCCACTGCATGCGATCCATTTGGAGAATATGCTCAAGCTCTCTCGCTTGGGTGTTCGAATGATTCCGGCCATGCCGGCTTTTTATCACAAACCTCAGACGATGGAAGAGTTGATTTTGTTTTTGGTAGGTAAAGTGCTGGATAGTTTGCGCATTCAGCATCAACTGTTCGCAAGATGGGGAGAACCGGATCAACGGGGCTAGCCGTTTTTTCTATAACGGTTTGAACTTTATGCAGGATACGACCTGCTCGCCCCGGTATCCCGGGGTATTGGTGAGCGCTGATGGTAGAGTTTCTGTGAAACCACAGCCTTGACCCATGCTCCGGCAACTTCTGGATTTGTTTCAGAACAAGTCGAAGAGTTTAATTCCCGGATGTCAGCCTTGACATTCGATGAAGTAAGTACGACTTAGTAGAACACAAGCAGGAACGGTAAGCCCTGGTTTTTCGTTATACCTGCAGGCCCGACTTGCTGGAGGGGAAGGTAAGCATGGATTTTTGGACTGATAATACGCTGACACGGGTGAACGAATGAAACTATTGGATATTTTCGGGTTGTTAAAAAAAGACATGGATTACATTGAAAAAGAATTGTATCGCAGTGTGCAGGGAGACCAGAAACTGCTAAGTGAAACTTCACTACATCTGCTCAAAGCAGGCGGGAAGCGTTTGCGTCCAGTCTTTGTACTGCTCGGCGGTAAATATGGTACATATGACATTGAACGCCTGAAGTTGATTGCGGTACCGCTGGAATTGATTCACTCCGCTTCGCTGGTACATGACGATGTGATTGATAATGCGGAGACACGGAGAGGCAAACCTACGGTAAAGTCCAAATGGGATAACCGTATTGCCATGTACACCGGGGATTATATCTATGGAAAAGCACTTCAGATGACAGCTGGCCTGTCCGATCCGGACATCCATCGTATTCTGGCGAAGGCCATGGTGCAGATGTCCATCGGTGAGATGGAGCAGATTCGTGACTTTTTCAATACAGGACAGAGTGTTCGCAATTACTTGCTGCGGATCCGTCGCAAAACGGCGCTGCTGATTGCGGTCAGCTGCCAGCTTGGAGCTCTGGCTACACGTGCACCAAAACATGTTTCCTCGCTCCTGTATACTTACGGATATAATGTGGGCATGGCCTTCCAGATTCAGGATGATGTACTTGATCTGGTGGGAACAGAGAAACAGCTGGGCAAGCCTCCGGGTAGTGATATGAAACAGGGCAATATTACGCTGCCAGTTCTATACGCTCTACAGGAACGTGATCTTCGTGAGCCGCTGCTTAACGAGATTTCGCGTGTTCAGCGTGAAGACGGACGGGCAAGTGCCTCGGATGCGATTGGAATGATTCGCCAAAGTCAAGGAATCGCTAAAGCTGAAGCACTGGCTGACCGATATATGAAGAAAGCGCTCGATGCTCTGGAACAGCTGCCTAATATCAAGACAAGCAAAAATTTGCGCGATATTGCACATTTTGTTGTCAAGCGGACTCATTAAAGTGCAGTGATATGATCATGCTGCTTATTGCTCGGGTTTACTCCAAAGACATAGATGTGAGATTCCTCATTGGGAGGAATTGGACATATATGTTACAATCAAAGTGATTGCGTCTACATAATGAACTAACTTTGAACCGTGAGTGAGGAGTGAGCGTATGGATCGTACATTTTTGATGGTAAAGCCGGATGGTGTGCAGCGTGGTTTGATTGGGCGTATCGTTAGCCGTCTGGAAGACAAGGGGTTTAAAATGGTGGCTGGGAAACTGGTTCAGATGACAGAGGATCAGGCAAAGCGCCATTATGCGGAACATGAAGGAAAGCCGTTTTTTGATGATCTGGTGCAGTTTATCACATCCGGGCCTGTATTTGCGATGGTCTGGGAAGGTGATGACATTGTGGCACTTGCGCGGATCGTTATCGGCAAAACCAATGTAAAGGAAGCGGCTCCCGGTACGATCCGCGGAGACTTTGCGAGCCACACACCGCATAACCTGATTCATGGAGCTGATTCCCCGGAGTCTGCCACTCGTGAAGCAGCAAACTTCTTTACTTCAGATGAATTGGTGACGTACGACAAGAGCATCGCAGCCTGGTTGTAATTTATTAGCCAGAAGGGTGATACGATGCTGGAGCAGGAACAACTAGACCCGGATTATGCCGGTTTTATTCGGAAAATCAAAGAGAGCACAGGCATTGATCTTGCTCAATACAAGGAAGGCCAGATGAAAAGACGGCTGACCACACTTCGAAACAAAAACGGGTTTCATACATTTTCTAATTTTTTTGATGCCATGCAGAAGGATAAGTCGCTGTTTTACGAATTTCTCGATCGGATGACGATTAACGTTTCGGAATTTTGGCGAAATCCTAACCGCTGGGAAGTGCTCCGTGACGAGATCCTTCCTGAATTGATTGGTCCAAAGCGCCGGGTAAAGGTATGGAGTGCAGCTTGTTCAACTGGCGAAGAGCCCTATACACTTGCCATGATTTTGGATACGATGGGCATTCTTAAGGACAGTTCCATTACGGCGAGTGATTTGGACGAAGGCGCACTGGCCAAAGCCAAGGAAGGGCGTTATATGGAGCGTTCGCTCAAGGATGTCCCCAAAGAGACAGCCAGTCGTTATTTTAAACAGGACGGGTTGGTTTACCGAATCGATGACAAGCTCAAAAGCTCAATCAAGTTTATGAAGCAGAATTTGCTGCTGGACCCGTTTGATGATGGGTATGATCTGATTGTGTGCCGAAATGTAATGATCTATTTTACCGAGGAAGCCAAAAATCTGTTGTATCATAAATTTGCAGCAAGTTTACGGCCAGGCGGCATTCTATTCGTAGGCAGCACAGAACAGATCTTCTCCCCTGGACAATACGGTCTGGAGACAGCGGAAACGTTCTTCTATCGCAAAAAATAAATAAGGTTTACAGATTGGATGACCGTCTGGATTACACACGAACATGTGTCCAGACGGTTATTTGTATTTCCGGATATAATGAGTGTAATTTCAGCTCCGAATTGTCCCAGCACAAGCTGACCAAAATTTCGTTTTTGGGTAGGAAACGACGGGCTTTCTTGTCAAAGCGGGTCAGCTATACTATAATGAGCAAAGAAATTATGGGATTTTAGCAATGTGCAGTTTAACAGTTTAAAGGGGGAACGTATTATGAGTTTACGTTATTTAACCGCAGGGGAAACGCACGGACCCCAATTGACCGCAATTATCGAAGGATTGCCAAGCAATCTGAATATTGATTTTGAGGAACTGAACTTCCAGCTCCACCGTAGACAAAAAGGATATGGCCGTGGTCGCCGGATGCAGATTGAGAAAGATCAGGCCAATTTTGTGGGTGGCATCCGTCACGGATATACAACTGGAGCTCCGGTAGCTTTGGTCGTTCAAAATAATGACTGGAAACACTGGCAGAACATTATGAATATTGAGCCTATTGAAGGCAGTGATGAAGAGAAACGCCGCGTTCATCGCCCTCGTCCTGGACATGCGGATCTGAACGGCGGACTCAAATATAACCTGAAAGATCTGCGCAACGTTCTAGAGCGCTCCAGTGCACGTGAAACAACGGTACGTGTAGCTTGTGGAGCGATCGCTCGTCAATTTCTGGCTGAGTTTGGCATTAAGGTAGCGGGGCGTGTACTGCGTATCGGAGAGATCGAAGCACCTTACCAAGACCTGCCTATCGATGAGCTGATTGAAGTAACCGAAGCTTCCTCGGTTCGAGTAACGGATGCAGAGACGGAGAAGAAGATGGAAGCCTACATTGATCAAATCAAGCAGGAAGGCGACTCCATCGGAGGAATCGTGGAATGCATTGTTGAAGGTGTGCCTGTCGGTCTCGGAAGCCATGTGCAGTATGATCGCAAACTGGATGCACGGATTGCTCAAGGTGTCATGTCCATTAATGCCTTTAAAGGTGTGGAAATCGGTATCGGATTCGAAGCAGGAACGATTCGTGGCTCCCAGGTACATGATGAAATTCTTCACACGGAGGAACGTGGTTACCACCGGGCAACCAATCGTTTGGGTGGATTTGAAGGCGGCATGACCAACGGAATGCCGGTCGTGGTTCGTGGGGTTATGAAACCTATTCCCACACTCTACAAACCACTTCAAAGTGTTGATATTGATACCAAAGAAGCCTTCACTGCCCAAGTCGAACGGTCAGATGCTTGTGCCGTTCCAGCAGCAAGCGTAGTTATGGAACATGTGGTGGCATGGGAGATTGCCAAGGCATTCCTTGAGAAGTTCGGTGGGGATTCCATGGAGGAAATTCGCGCGAACTACAACAACTATAATGCTCAATTGGAGAGCTATTAATATGCGTCAGCTGACAGTTCAGTTGGAGGAACGCTCATATCCCATTCTGATTGGCAGTGGTCTGCTCACTGAGGCGCCTCGTTTCTTTGAACAATATGGATTGACCAAGAAAAGTCCGCTGCTCATTATTACAGATGAGAATGTGGCTCCCAAGTATTTGGCTGGTCTTGAACAGACCCTCCGAGCGGCTGACTATACAGTCGTCTCGGCAGTGGTTCCTTCGGGAGAGACCTCCAAATCCCTATCGGTTTATCAAGACATGATGACAGCTGCCATTGAGGGTAAATTGGATCGTAGTTCCGCTATTATTGCGTTAGGCGGAGGCGTTGTGGGAGATCTCGCTGGATTCGTGGCAGCTACATATATGCGTGGAATCAAGTTTGTACAAGTACCTACAACAATTCTCGCACATGACAGCAGTGTTGGTGGTAAAGTAGCCGTTAACCATCCGCTGGCCAAAAATATGATTGGTGCGTTCCATCAGCCTGAGCTTGTGCTCTATGATGTGGATACACTTCAATCCTTGCCGCCGCGTGATGTTTCAGCCGGACTATCGGAAATGCTGAAGCACGGACTGATTCGCGACGAAGCGTTTGCACATTGGTGTGAAGAGCATGCCGAAGCGTTGCTCGCGCTTGATCCGGAAGCACTCGGATACGGACTGGAACGCGGATGCGGCATCAAGGCTGAAATTGTGTCCCGTGATGAGCGGGAAAACGGCGAGCGTGCACTTTTAAATTTGGGCCATACCATTGGTCACGCAATTGAAGCGATAGCTGGATACGGGGAGTTTTTGCATGGAGAAGCCATTTCTATCGGGATGGCCGGATCGGCTTTGCTGGGCGAGAAGCTTGGTGCACCTGCAGGTCTATATGACGATACGGTGCGGATGCTTCGTTCGCTGCGATTACCAGTCACTATGCCGAAACATCTGGAAACGGATGCGTTGATGGATGCCATGATGCATGACAAGAAATTCCGTGAAGGACATATGGTTTTCATTATTCCGGATCGGATTGGAGCAGCGCGAATTGTAAAAGACGTGCCCGTATCGGCAGTTCGGGATGTCATTGAATTGCTTAAGAAGGGAGCAGAATAACGATGGTAACACGTGGAATTCGCGGGGCTACAACAGTCACGCAAAACAACGAAGAACAGATTTTGAAGGAAACAGCGGTATTGCTGCAGGAGATTGTGGACCGCAACGATATTAAACCGGAAGATATCTGCAGCGTCTGGATTACGATGACGGGTGATTTGGATGCTGCCTTTCCAGCGAAGGCCATTCGTCAACTGGAAGGCTGGGAATTGGTACCTTTGATGTGCGCACTGGAAGTACCCGTTAAGGGTGCCCTGCCGCAATGCATTCGTTTCATGGTGCATGTGAACACAACCAAAGAACAACATGAAATCAATCATGTGTACCTGAATGGTGCACAATCCCTGCGGCCTGATTTGGCTGCACCTTCAAATTCATAAGAAATAGAGTGGTTGTCAAACCATTCTGAATGCTGTATAGTGAGAACCAGTTGAGTAGAGTATGAGTTGAGCTGAGAGCAGCTGAGATAGTGGAGTATATAGCAGAGTCCAGCGGGTGGTAGCCGGAGTAACAAGGTCGGCCAACTGATTCGCGGTACGTCGTGCTACAGGATTGATAGGAACAGGAACCTCATATTGTGAAACGTGTCCAGTGACACCGTTTTGTTTTGGTATAAGCTCATTTTTGTTTGCTGAGATCCCATTTCGTTTCTGTGATGGAATCGTTCAAGCAGGAAGAGTTAGTGAATCCATATTCAAGACGTGCAGGTTGGTGGATGTAGAACGTTCATTCATGAGACTGGTCTGTGATCCAGCATGGAAGTATAGGGACTTGTTATTTATGAAGCATTAAACTGTTAATTACAGCTTATAAACCCAGAACCTCTACCTGATGGTAGAGGTTTTTTTGTTATATACAACCACTTTCTTCTACCTAATCTGAAAGGACGTGATCTGATGATAACGCCAAACGTTAATCAAGTACTGAAAATGTCGAATGAATACAATCTGATTCCGGTAGTCAAACGGATTTTGGCTGATATGGAAACACCTATCCGGATTTTCCGCCGTTATGCTGAGAATGACCGGGCATTCCTGCTGGAAAGTGTGGAGGGTGGTATTCAGTGGGCAAGGTATTCTTTCATTGGTACGGATCCGTTTCTGATGATTTCGGCCAAAAAGGGTCGGATGGAAGTGGAAGAAGCTGGCCAGAAGCGCGAGCTGCCAGGCAAACCCATTGAAGAACTAAAAGCGCTGCTGCGCAAGTACCGTAGTCCCAAAGATGACGAACTGCCGCCATTTACAGGCGGGGCGATTGGTTTTTTTGGATATGATCTGCTGCAATATTACGAGAAGCTTCCGGCTCATGCGCTGGATGATCTGAATATGGATGATATTCGCTTCATGTTCTGTGACCAGATTATTGTGTTTGACCACGTGAAACAGCAAATGCTGCTTGTCGGGAACGTTCATGTCAAAGAAGGAGCAACGGATGAGGACATCCGGAAAGCTTATGCAGTGACATCAGAGAAGCTTGAGCAGGCCGCTGAGCGCTTGCAGCAGCAGGGACCAGGGGAAAACCTGAATCCGCGATCCATTCCGGGAGACGTTGATCTGGGGGATATTCGTTCTAACCTAACAAAGGAACAGTTTATCGGCAATGTGGAGCAAGCCAAGGAATATATACGTGCAGGTGATATTTTTCAGGTCGTGCTGTCGCAGCGCTTCCACATCGATACTGAAGTTTCCCCGCTTCATGTGTATCGTGTACTTCGGACACTGAACCCATCGCCCTATATGTATTATTTGAAAATGGATGATGAAATCATTGTCGGGACCTCACCAGAGGCTCTGGTGAAGGTGGACGGAAATCGTGTGGAGACACGGCCAATTGCCGGCACACGCCCAAGAGGTGCAACAGAAGCGGAGGATCGTGCTCTTGCAGCTGATCTGCTGCAGGATGAGAAGGAGCGGGCGGAACATCTCATGCTGGTTGATTTGGGCCGCAACGATCTCGGCCGTGTATCGAAATTTGGCAGTGTGAAGTGTGACATGTTCATGGAGATTGAGCGTTATTCTCACGTCATGCACATGGTATCGAATGTGACGGGTGAGCTCAGAGAAGACAAGGACTTCTTCGATGCATTCCTCTCTTGTCTCCCAGCTGGAACGGTATCGGGTGCACCGAAGCTGCGTGCGATGGAAATTATTGCAGAGCTGGAAAAAGAAGCACGCGGTGCTTACGCAGGCGCTATCGGATATCTCGGGTTCTCCGGTAACATGGATGCCTGCATTACGATTCGAACCATCATTTTCAAAAAAGGAAAAGCGTACGTGCAGGCCGGAGCAGGCATTGTATGGGACTCGGTACCTGAAAGTGAATACGAGGAAACAGTCAACAAGGCGAAAGCATTACTTAAAGCAATCCGTACAGCGGAGGCCATGTTCCCTCCCAAGGGGAAAGATAACCACCTGACACTTGCTAATGCAGATTATTTTGTAACGCCAGTCACGGCTGAACAGAACTGAGAGAGGAGAGACCGAATATGAATATGAACCCTGTGATGAATGAAGATTCCAAGAGATCCGCATCTGCCCTAGGCCAGAACGAAGGAATGAAGGACGGACTTGCCAAAATTTTGGAGGGTAACCATCTCGAGCAGACGGAAGCACGTAACTTGATGTACTCCATCATGAGGGGGGAAGCGACTCCGGCCCAGATCGGAGGGTTGCTGATGGCTCTCCGAATGAAGGGGGAGACGGTGGACGAAATCACCGGTTTTGCCGAGGCGATGCGTGGACAGGGTGGCCGGATTCTTACTGATGGCAGCGGGCTGCTCGATACTTGCGGGACCGGTGGATCGGGGATTCACAAGTTCAATATCTCGACAGCCTCAGCCATCATTGCTGCAGCAGTTTCAGTTCGTGTGGCGAAACATGGCAATCGATCTGCTTCAGGTAAAGCAGGCAGTGCGGATGTTCTTGAAGCGCTGGGGGTTAACATTCATCTGGATGGAGAACAGGCGAGACAATGTCTGGATGAGATCGGAATTTGCTTCTGTTTCGCTCAGGTGTACCATCCTTCCATGAAACATGCGGCGGCACCACGCAAAGAGCTTGGTGTACGTACGATCTTCAATATGCTTGGTCCTCTCACTAATCCCGCAGGCGCGGATCGGCAGCTCCTTGGTTTGTATGACCGCAGTCGTACGCCGATGATTGCAGAAGTTCTCAATCGTCTCGGTCTAAAGAGAGCGCTCGTCGTTGCAAGTCATGATGGACTGGATGAGATCAGCATATCCGCACCGACTCAGGTATCTGAACTGCGTAATGGTGAAGTTCAGACGTACGACATTGACCCGCGTGATATGGGGTTGTCGCTCCATCCGCTGGAGACGGTTCTTGGAGGAGATGCTCTCCAGAATGCCGAAATCATAAAACGAATCTTTCACGGAGAACGGAGCGCGTATCGTGATGTCGTTCTGTTAAATGCTGGAGCATGCATCTACCTTTCGGGTCTTGCAGAGACCATTGCGGAAGGTGTGACCATGGCCGCGAATGCTGTGGATTCCGGAAAGGCAGCGATGAAATTGGAACAGCTAATACACACAACGGAGGCGTACAGTCATGTATCTTGATCGAATTGTAGCAACGAAACAGCAAGAGGTTGAAGTATTGGCCCAGACCTTTCAGATGGAAGAGGCATTAAAACAGATTGAAACATTGCCGGTTACCCGCGGGTTTGAACGGGTGCTATCGAAGAATCGTAATCGGAGCCTGGGACTTATTGCTGAAGTGAAAAAAGCATCACCATCCAATGGGCTTATACGTCCTGACTTTCATCCGGTAGAGATTGCATTAGCCTATGAACGGGCAGGAGCAGATTGTATTTCCGTATTGACGGACATCTCCTACTTTCAAGGCAGTGGAGAATATTTGCAGGCCATTCATCAAGCTGTAAATATTCCTCTTTTGCGCAAGGATTTTATTATTGATGAGCGCCAGATCGCTGAAGCAAGATTGCTTGGTGCAGATGCCATTTTGCTGATTGCAAGCATCCTGTCCCCAGAGCAGATCCGTCAGTATCTGTCATTTGCCAAAAGTATAGGACTGGATGTCTTAATTGAAGTCCATGACCGAACGGAACTGGAGCAGGTACTGGAGATTCCGCAGGCAACTCTTGTTGGGATCAATAACCGTAATCTGAAGACGTTCGAAACCAGCTTAAGTACAACGCTTGATCTAATGGAGCTGATTCCGGATGGCGTAACGTTAATCAGTGAGAGCGGAATTGACGGTCCAGAGCGTTTAGGATCTCTAATAGAGGCCGGAGTACAAGGAATCCTCGTCGGTGAGCATCTGATGCGTAAGGATGATGTGGAAGCTGCCGTTTACGAACTGATGGGGCCAAGAGGATGAATAAACTTATGATTGACGGTGTAGGCGGCAGAGATAACGGGGCGCCTAGGGAATCGGCAGCGGCAGTAAAAATTTGTGGACTTCAGGACGTTGAAGTGCTAAAATCGATGATAAACTTGCCGATTGATTACGTTGGTGTTGTCTTTGCCGAGTCCCGTCGCCAAATTGATGCGCGTAAGGCTGCCGAGTTAAGAGCGGTCCTCATGGACTGGAATGCTTCTTATCGTCCGAAACTGGCGGGAGTATTTGTGAATCCTTCAATCACAGAGCTGGAGAGTGTCATGGAAGCAGCTCACCTGGATGTTATTCAGCTGCATGGACAGGAGTCTCCGGAATTTTGCGGACTGGTGAAGCAGCGTTTCGGCACCGAGGTGTTCAAGGCTCTTTCTTTTCCCAAAGATGAAACAGCTGCAGAAGTGAACGATACGGCCAAGAAGGCACTTGATCCTTATCAAAACGTTGTGGATGCCATATTACTGGATACCTATGATCCGTTATACGGAGGAGGTTCCGGCAAGACGTTTGCGTGGGATCGTATTCCCGCTTATGCCGAATGGGCCATTCAACATGGAATTGCTCTGTTCGTAGCAGGGGGGCTGAATCCGGATAATGTAGAGCAACTGATACAGACCTATGCACCAGACGGCGTCGATGTATCCAGCGGCGTAGAGTCTGATGGCGTGAAAGATATTGCAAAAATCACAGCATTTGTAGAAAGGGTGAAGCAGGCATGACACATCAATTGCCGGATCAACACGGGCGATTCGGTCCCTTCGGAGGCCGCTTTGTTCCTGAGACACTAATGAACGCTCTAATCGAATTGGAAGAGGCGTATGATCGTTACTCTCAAGACGAGGAATTCAATAAGGAATTAAATTATCTGCTAAGTGAGTATTCCGGACGGGAGACGCCGCTGTATCATGCGGAACAGTTGTCTCGCCATCTGGGAGGACCGAAGATCTATCTGAAGCGGGAAGATTTGAATCATACCGGCGCACATAAAATTAACAATGCGATCGGACAAGGCTTGCTCGCCAAACGTATGGGTAAAAAGAAAGTCATCGCCGAAACGGGTGCCGGGCAGCATGGCGTCGCAACGGCAACCGTTGCTGCACTGCTTGGTCTTGAGTGTAAAGTGTTCATGGGCGAAGAAGATACAGAGCGTCAACAACTGAACGTATTCCGGATGAAGCTGCTGGGGGCGGAAGTGATTCCGGTGACGTCGGGCACACGGACACTGAAGGATGCAGGGAATGAGGCTCTTCGTTACTGGGTCAGCAACGTGGAGGATACATTCTATGTGCTTGGATCAGTCGTTGGTCCTCATCCATATCCTATGATGGTGCGTAACTTTCAACGAGTCATTGGGGATGAGACGCGCAAACAGATCCAGGAGATCGAAGGGCGTCTGCCTGATGTGATCGTTGCGGCTGTCGGTGGCGGAAGCAATGCAATTGGTATGTTTTACCCGTTTATCGGGGATCAGGATGTGAAGCTGGTTGGTGTTGAAGCTGCCGGCAAAGGTGTGGACACTGAATTCCACGCAGCAACGATGAGTAAAGGGACACATGGCGTATTTCAGGGTTCCATGAGTTATTTGCTTCAGGATGAGTATGGACAGGTTCAACCTGCACATTCCATCTCGGCGGGTCTGGATTATCCTGGCGTTGGTCCGGAGCATTCCTATCTAAAAGACATTGAACGTGCTAAATATGTACCGATTACAGATCAGGAGGCGCTGGATGCTCTGCAGCTGCTCAGTCGTACAGAAGGTATCATTCCTGCACTGGAATCTGCACATGCCGTGGCTCAGGTCGTTAAGCTTGCACCTGAACTTACAGCAGAGGATATCGTTGTCATCTGTCTGTCCGGTCGGGGAGACAAAGATGTTGAATCCATTATGAAATATACGGGAGGGAACTTGTCATGAACCTAATGGACCAGACCTTCCTGCGTTTAAAGGAACAAAATCGTACAGCACTTATTCCGTTTCTGACCGTTGGTGACCCCGATGTGGAGACGACAATTGATATTATCAAGGAGCTTGAACAGGCAGGAGCTGACATCCTGGAGCTTGGGGTTCCCTATTCCGATCCGCTTGCGGATGGTCCTGTCATCCAGCGTGCATCCGAGCGTGCACTGAAAAGCCAAATCTCCATTCGTACCTGCATGGAAACAGCCGCCAAAGCACGCGAGGCAGGGGTACAGCTGCCGTTTGTTCTCTTTACGTATTACAACCCTGTCCTGCAAACGGGACTTGATTTGTTCTTTGATGAACTTGTGAAACACGATATTAGCGGCATGATTATTCCGGATCTTCCCATTGAGGAAGCAGAAGAGATGCGCCGCAGGGCGGACGCAGCAGGTGTGCATCTGGTTCCGCTGGTAGCCCCTACGTCCAACGCGCGGATTGAGCGTATCGTTACTGGAGCGAGAGGTTTTATCTACTGCGTATCTTCGCTAGGTGTAACGGGGGAGAGAGCCTCCTTCTTTGAAGGAGTAGAAAGCTTTATTGAGACTGTGAAAAGTCTGACAGATATTCCGGTTGCAGTAGGCTTCGGCATATCCAGTCATGAGCAAGTAGAGCGTTTTTCCCGCATCTGCGACGGGGTGGTTGTAGGGAGTGCCATTGTTCGTCAGGTGGAAGAAGCGATTCCTCTTCTTGGGAATCCGGATACCCGTGAGGCAGGGCTGTTGCAAATTCGCAACTTTGTGGCACAATTAAAAGGATAGGGAGATAACGACGTGTTATTGCCCTGCATGTTTCGGCATGTAACTTATAACTTAACTACAGGAGGCGGTCGGGTTGAAACCGAAATCCCAGATTGTCAATCTGCCTGTGTACCAACCGGGCAAACCGATTGAAGAAGTGAAACGTGAACTGGGGCTTGAGCAAGTGATCAAGCTGGCCTCCAACGAAAATCCATATGGCAGCTCTCCTGCCGTACTGGAAGCCATTACGAAAGAGTTGGCCCATGTTAGTCTCTATCCTGACGGCAGCGCCGTCGAGCTGACAGAGGTGCTGGCAAAGCATTTGGGCGTGGAACGGAACAACATTATTTTTGGCTGCGGATCAGACGAAATTATTGCATTAATTACCCGTGCCTTCTTCCTTCCCGGTGATGAGACCATCATGGCGGATCAGACGTTCTCCGTGTACAAGAGCAATGCAGACATTGAGGGCGCAGTGACAATTGAAGTTCCGCTTCAAGATGGAACGCATGACCTGTCCTCCATGCTCGCGGAAATTAGTGATAAAACCAAAGTCATCTGGGTATGTAATCCGAATAACCCTACAGGGACAATTGTCTCTGAACAGGAACTTGTAGCGTTTATGGATCGGGTACCTGCTCATGTAATGGTTGTGGTGGATGAGGCCTATTATGAGTTTGTAACGGATGCGGCTTATCCACAAACCGTTTCCATGCTGGATCGTTATCCGAACCTGGTCATTTTACGGACATTCTCCAAAATCTATGGCCTTGCTTCACTACGAATTGGATACGGCATTGCACGTCCGGAGGTCATCGACCTGATTAACCGTGTACGTGAACCATTCAACACGTCGCGTTTTGGCCAGGTAGCAGCAACGGCTGCACTTTTGGACCAACCATTTGTTCAGGAATGTGCGAAGCAGAATGCATCTGAACGTGATTATCTGCAAAACGAGTTTGCCCGTCTTGGATTGCCGTTCTTCACGTCACAAGGAAACTTCATCTTGGTCGATTTGGATATGCCATCTAAGGATGCGTTCCAATCCTTGCTCAAACAAGGGATCATTGTCCGCCCTGGGTTCCAAGTCTATCCAACATACATCCGTGTGTCTGTAGGAAAACCAGAACAGAACCGTGCTTTTGTGACGGCACTGGAGAACACGCTGGCTGAGAAGGCGACAACAAGCCACTAAAACCGGCGATGAAAGAGTGAGGTCTCATGAAATTAAAAATTGCAATGATTGGTGTCGGGCTCATTGGAGGATCTCTCGCGCTTTGCTTCAAGGGCAAGCCGGGAGTAACTGTAATGGGCTATGCACATCTACCTGAATTGAAAGAAAAGTACATAGCGAGTGGTGTAGTGGACGACGCTACACTCTCTCTGGAAGAAGCGGTGCAGGATGCCGACTTTATTTTTTTGTGCGTTCCGGTAGGTTTGCTTGAATCATATTTTCAACAATTGGCGAAGCTGCCCTTGAAAAAGGGATGCATCATTACGGATGTTGGCAGCACCAAAGCTTCGATTGCTGCTTGTGCTGAGCATGTACATATGACCGATGCTTACTTCATTGGCGGTCATCCGATGGCCGGATCTGAGCGTGCTGGTGTTGACGCGGCTTCGGCCGTACTTTTCGAGAATGCGTACTATGTTCTGACTCCGTCTGCACATGTTCCTGAAGAGGCATATGCCAGATTATCCGAGCTTCTCGCGTATACGCGGGCTCAGATCGTCAGAGTTGAGCCATTATTACATGATGATATTGTGGGAGCAATCAGTCATTTGCCACATGTCATCGCAGTAGCGCTCGTGAATCAGGTACGTGAATATAATGAATCGAATCCCCTGTATAAAATGTTGGCGGCAGGCGGGTTCCGTGATATCACACGTATTGCATCCAGTGATGCGATTGTATGGCGTGATATCCTGCTGAGCAATCGTGAAGTACTCCTTGGTCTATTGAAGGACTGGAACAGCCAGATGTCTGCTTTTACGGATATGCTGGAGAACGAGAATGGCCCAGGAATCGAAGATGCATTTCGTCAGGCCCGTGAATTTCGCAGCGTATTGCCAGAACGGCGTAAAGGCATGATCTCGCCGCTGTTTGACTTGTATACAGACGTTCAGGATGCGCCAGGGATGATTGGTAAGATTGCAACAGAGCTCGGGACACATGATATCAACTTGAGCAACCTGGAGATTATCGAGAACCGGGTTGATGTGCCAGGCATCATGCGTTTGTCATTCCGTCAGGAAGAGGATATGGAACGTGCGAAGTCTTTATTGGATTCCCTGGGATATCAGGTCTGGGTATGAGGATAGAAAAAAAGAGGGCGAAAGCCCTCCTTTTTTTTGTGTTGATAAACAGTTGTTACGATACGTCCTTAAAGAAGGGCAAAAAAAAGACCGCTTACATAAGCGGCCATTGCTCACGTGGAGCAATACAGTTATTGGATAGGAGTGGAGAGAAACCATACTGTACTTTTATTATATGTATACGTTTTCATTTTGTCAACACTTTATAAAAATTTGTTAAACCAAATTATAACTTACGTAAATTCAGGAAATAAAATCCTCCAAAAAAGGATCGAAAAAAAGGTTAAAAATTTGAAACCTTTTTGGATAACTCTGCGTCTAATGAGTGTGCAATGTGCAATTTTGCCAATTGGGTCTTATGTAGTCATACTCGTAAAATAAGAGGCATAAGAATGACAGGTCGGACTTTTGTAAATCGTAAAGAATTTGCCAGGAGGCTGCTGACCGTTGTACAATAAATACTGTTAATGTAGAAACGTTGGGGAAATTGCCATTACATAGGGGAATTTGGCGTAGATGCCTGATATGGCTTTACGCTGTTTTATGCGGTGAGAACCGCAACTTTTTTGTGCCTGTTCGGTAATACATGGATAGAGTCGAACGGGGAGAAGCACATGGATGGGCGAGGAGGGGTCGCACTCAAATGACGGATTCCCAGTTGATTCGAGAGATCAAGGAAGGTAACCTGGAGTTATATTCCGAGCTGATGCGTCGTTATCAGCGTAAAATACTGGCTTTCGTATATCATATGTTGAAAAGTTCCAATATGGAGCTGCTTGCGGAAGATCTCTGTTCTGAGACTTTCTATAAGGCATTCCGCAGTTTACACTCATTCCGTGAGGTTGATGCTTCATTCTCGACGTGGTTATATACCATTGCGAGAAATACGGTACTGAGTGAGCTGCGCAAACAGCGCAGTGGCAGTGTTCCTCTAGAAGAGAGCGGGGTTGTACCCATTGCTCCTTCCGAGAACGCCCCAGAGCATGCTGTACTGCGCAGTGAGCGGGTCATGCTGGTTAGAGATGCCATTAACAACTTACCGGAGAAGCAGCGTTCTGCCATCATACTCCGTGAATATGATCAACTAGACTACCAGGAGATTGCGAATATTCTTGGGCAGAGCGTCAGTTCTGTAAAATCGTTATTGTTCAGAGCAAGATCAAGCGTAAAAACCCAATTGGAACCTTATTTCTTCGAACCGGTGTACGAGCCATATGAAGGGATGAAGAACCGATGAATTGCAATGAAGCCCAGGACTTGTTTGCACTGATCTGGGACTTGCCGGCAAATCATCCTCAGCGGCTTGCTTTTCATGCTCATCTGGATGGTTGTGAGGAGTGCTCGCAGCAGTTTGAAGTTTGGGAAGAAGCCCAAGTGCTGCTGCACAGCATACCGGAACCAGTGACAGAGCAGCAGGCAGAGAGAGTCAATCGCAACGTAATGGACCGCATTTATGCGGAGTCCCCGTGGCTTTTGCCTGAAGAGGCAAAAGTGAATCGATTCTCTGCTGCGATCCGCAAGCATATGACGTTGTGGATTGCTGCGTTTCTGGCCATTTTTTTATGCAGTTTCTTATACATGGCGATGTTTAAGTCTGGGGTATCAGAAGCTGAACAGCAAAGCGTCGTTTCTACGGGGATTCTCGAAACAGCTGTTGCTGGAAGCGATCTGACTGCATCAAGTATGTATCAGTACGACATGCCAGGGGCCGACAGAGGAAGCATTATTGAACCCTTTGTCGTAAGTATGGGACCTGCATATCCGGGATACTGGATGGCCTTGTCACTACTCGCTATTGGCATGGCTTTGTTTTCGCTGGGGCGGATGCATCGAACGACCAACAAACGTAAACAAGGTGCGCGTGCGTAGTTAACCAGGCGTTCGCCGTATAGAAAAGAGGGATGAGATGCGAATTGGGCTTATTCGTCACGGTCTTACCGATTGGAACGCTGCAGGGCGTATCCAAGGGCAGACAGACATACCATTGAATGCCGAAGGGCGTCAGCAGGCAGAACGTCTGGGACACCGTCTGTTGACAGAGGATTATCAATGGGACTATATCATTACCAGTGGTTTATCGCGGGCCCAGGAGACAGGAGAGATTATCTCTGGATTGCTAGACGTGCCTATGCTTGAGCCAGATGCGCGTTTAAAAGAAAGAGGTTTCGGTCAGATCGAAGGTTTGACCTCGGATGAACGAATCACCCGCTGGGGAACGGACTGGGAGACGCTGGATCTGGGACAGGAGCAGATTATTGATATACAGACTCGCGCTTTAGCGTTTTTAGAAGATTTGTGGGCAGCATATCAGGACAAAAATATTTTGATTGTAACTCATGGCGCTTTTCTCGCAAACTTGTTGTCTGCCTTGTTCAAAGACCGCTATACGGAACGAATTGGAAACCTGTCGCTTACGATCCTGGAAAAAGAACAGGATGACTGGAGTCCCTTGTTATATAATTGCACACGACATCTATCATTGGATGCAGCTAAACAATCTGAGTAATTGGACTCAGGTTGTTTTTTTTTTTGTTTTGAAAGAGCGAAACTGTCGTTTGGTATCATTCTGTGCCTCTCATTTTTCTTCTGAGCAGACAAGTTCGGGCATAGGATGAATAAAAAGATAAAAGATTTGGTGAATGAGGTTTAGATCATGGGAATTCCGTCAAACATGTTTACAAAACCAAACTACTCCGGCCCCGAATCAGTAGCCCAATAGTAGTTAACGGCGAGGCGATGGACCCATGAATCTAGCGGATATGCTAACTTTTGCCGATATCGGCCAGCTTAATCGAATAGCGGACTATTACCAGTGTGAGTGCAAACCCAATTCCAAACATGAACTCATCCAGAGTATTCTCACAACGTTGGGCAGTAGACGATTTTTTGAGCAACAGGTCAGCGAACTTAATATGGCCCATCTGCGTTTCCTGAACAACCTGCTATTTGATCCTCGGCAATACTTTGGCATGGAGGAGCTTGTCGCCATTGCCCGTCAATCGATGGACAAAAAAGATAGCGAGTCCGGCGCCAGTCCGCGAGATCTTATCGTTCGGTTCACCAAGAGTGGATGGTTATTCAATGGAACAACACAGCATACGAAGTACCTATACCAGGTACCCCAGGATTTGAAAATGAGGTTCCGGGATGTGTTATCCGCTCACCTGAAGGCAGGTATTAAAACGACAAATGAACCACCGATGTATCGAGATGAATACCATCTGCTGGTAGACGATCTGAAGTTGTTCCTGCAGTTTGTGCAGCAGCATGAAATTACGTTGAACGCAGAAGGCATGATGTACCGACGTTCTCAGCAGCAGGTGATGGATCATCTCCATGTCAGTGAAACATTGGTTGGAAAAGCAGGATGGAGGTTTGGCTACGGTCGTTCCTTCAAGGATTACCCTGACCGGTTTGCATTGCTATATGACTATGCATTCCACCACCGGCTTGTTCGGGAAGAACAGGGGCTGCTGAAATTGACTGCAGCCGGCGAGGAAAAACTGGGTGCAGAGAATACAGCCGAGATGATACAGCTATTTCGGTTTTGGTTAAGACTTTATAAAGGTGCTATTCCGAACTTGTCCTCCATTGTGTATTGGACAGGAGAATGTGCGCCTGGTTGGTCCACCGCAGAGTCCTTGTTCCGACAAATTGGTCCGTTAATCCAGCCGTTTTATTACGACACACCGGAGACGATCTATGAAACGAGAGTTGTCAAAATGATGCTGCATCTGGGGATGCTACGCATCGGAGAGCAGGAGGGTGAGAGTACCGTGCAAATGACAGCATGGGGCTTGCGGCTCGCTGCAACCTGCCGATCGCTGTCTGGTGACACGACTCCTCTGGTGTTTGACATTTAGGGGACAAGTTGCTAAAATCACTCCCAAATTAAGGAGTGATACTGATATGATAATCCCATTCAAGGGTCAACAACCGCAGCTTCATTCTTCGGTGTATGTAGCTGAAGGGGCCAAACTTATAGGTGACCTGAAGTTAGGTGCAGATTCTACGGTCTGGTTCAATGCCGTATTACGGGCCGATCTGGCGCCAATATGGATCGGACAACGTTGTAACATTCAGGACAATGCTGTTGGACATGTGAATACGAATCAACCTTTGTTTCTGGGAGATGACGTTTCAGTGGGACATGCCGCGATTATTCATGGTTGTCACATTGGAACAGGCTCACTGATCGGTATGGGAGCCATCCTTCTCAATGGAGCTGAAATTGGTGAATACACACTGATTGGGGCCGGTTCTGTTGTAACTGAAAATACTAAAATTCCGCCCTATACCCTGGCTCTGGGAACACCAGCCAAAGTGATCCGTGAATTGACGGATGCCGACCTTGAGCGGATGTCGAGGACTTCACTTGGTTATGTTGCCAAAGGTAAGGAATATAGGAGCTCTTAAATCCGTTTTGGAGGTGCATCCTATTGGATAAAATGAAAGTTACGTATGAAGTCATGTTGGGGCTGGCTGCTGAGATGGTGTGGGACGAAGCGCTTCGTAAACAGCGTAGCGAGAAGCTGTATATGGAAATCGACAAGGCGTTGGCTACCGGAGACGAAGTAGCTTTCCGGAGTCTGACGGATGAACTGAAAACCATAAACTGATTAACTGATGATCCAACCATATAAAAAGGAAATGCGTGATTACGCATTTCCTTTTGTGTTTTTAGGGAGAGATTTACGAATAACTCTATAGATTTACATCGTTTGCTCATATATAATATGGGAATAAAATGGATAGAGAGGGGAAATAGGGAATTGAAATTCAGTGAGATGACTCAAGACAGCTGGGCTGAACTGCAACTCTATCTGGATACATGCCTTATTCCATTCACCGGTCTTACGGGAAATCATTCGCCGGCTGAAGCCACAGAAGCACTAGAGAGGCTTAGAGATTTTCTGGATTTGATTGAAATCCCGTTTAAAGGGAGGATCATGACATATCCAGCATTCCATTTCGCTATTCCGGAAATGTCAATGGCATTAAACACCATATGCGAGCAGCTGAAGCACTCAGGATTCAAATATGTGGTGATAATGACATCAGATGGTTTTCTGGACAGAGACAAAATTTCTTCTGCAGATCTGGTTTTTAATCGTTCTCAAATGGTTGAGGAAATAGATGAAGCGAAAATAGCAGGGTATGTCGGGGAAAAAGTGCGCGAGATGTGGAAAAATTAACATTTGACTGGAAATGTGACAATTTATCAACACTTTTTTAATAACGCTTACAATAGAACCTTAAAAATGTGTGACAAATTCTTGACGGTGTTCTAGGGCTACTATATGATTATGTATGTTCTAGTAAGTCGTGGAATTTCTGATAATGAAAACGTATGAGAGAGTTGGTTGAAAAAGGGGGGTGGAGACAGTATGAGCAGTGAGCATGACCAGCACGAAGCCTCGAACAAACCACCAAGCCGGATGGAAATGTCGCGCAGGCAGTTTTTAACGTACACGCTTGGTGGAGCTACAGCCTATATGGCCGCCGGTGCGATTCTTCCCATGGTCCGTTTTGCGGTGGACCCAATATTGCAGCACAAGGGAGAAGGCACTTCTGTCAAAGTAGCTGAGATCAGCAAAATCACGAACGAACCTCAAGAATTCACATTTGAACTGCAGCAGCAAGATGGTTGGTACCTGAGTAATGCTTCGCTTGTGGCATGGATTCGTAAGGATGAGCAGGGTAAAATTTATGCGCTTTCACCGATCTGTAAACATTTGGGTTGTACAGTCGGCTGGAACAGTGACAAAAATTATCCTGATGAGTATCATTGCCCGTGCCATGGCGCGCACTATGACAAGGAAGGGAAAAATCTTGCCGTAGCCCCGAAACCGCTGGATGAATATGTGGTCAAGGAGGAACAGGGCTGGGTATACCTGGGCGAGATTGTTCCGAACACCCGAGTGAAATAGGAGGCGTGAACGCAGATGTTTAAAAATGTCTATGACTGGATTGACGAGCGTCTCGATATCACGCCAATCTGGAGGGACGTTGCGGATCATGAAGTTCCAGAGCACGTAAACCCGGCTCACCACTTTTCCGCATTCGTCTACTGCTTTGGTGGCTTGACGTTCTTTATTACCGTAATTCAGATTCTCTCAGGAATGTTTCTTACGATGTATTACGTACCTGATATTATCAATGCTTATGCCAGTGTCGAGTATCTGCAGACCAAGGTAGCTTTCGGCCAAATTGTGCGCGGCATGCACCACTGGGGAGCCAGTCTGGTAATCGTAATGATGTTTTTACATACGATGCGTGTATTCTTTACAGGCTCTTATAAAGCGCCCCGTGAGATGAACTGGGTTGTTGGCATGTTGATCTTTTTCGTCATGCTGGGTCTTGGATTGACCGGGTACCTGCTGCCATGGGATAACAAAGCCTATTTTGCAACCAAAGTTACCCTGGAAATTGCCAATACCGTCCCATGGCTCGGACCCATTATTAAAGAATTCCTTCAAGGTGGAACCATTGTAGGTGCACAGACGCTAACACGATTCTTTGCCCTGCACGTCTTCTTCCTTCCCGCTGTGCTTCTGGTGCTTCTGGTCGGACACTTCATCATGATCCGCAGACAGGGCATTTCGGGACCACTATAACTTGAGAAGGGAGGAATCGCAATGGCTCACGGACACAAGCCTGATGACCAGGAGAAGATTATCTTTGTCGGTGATTCACGCGTCCGAAAAGGGGCAGGTTTTATTACCCCGCCGGATTATACAGCGTATCCAGGCAAATCAGAAGCATTTATACCTAACTTTCTGCTGAAAGAATGGATGGTTGGTGTTGTGGTGCTGGTGGGTATCCTGGTACTGACCATCTCTGAACCTGCACCCCTTGGTTATCCGGCCAATCCAAGTGCATCCGTTATTCCGATGCCGGACTGGTATTTCCTATTTCTGTACCAATATCTGAAATATCCTTATGCGTCAGGTGATTATGTCCTGCTCGGTGTTCTGGGTGTCAGCGGGGTTGCTTTTGGAGCGTTGCTGCTTGCACCGTTCTTGGATACAGGCAAGGAACGACGGTTTTACAGACGTCCAATTGCATCATCACTCATGGTTCTGTCCATCCTCTCTGTATTTTATCTCACGAATGTGGCTTGGACACACTACAAGCACGAGCTTGAAGCGACAGGCCAGAAGCCTGAACACATTCAGCGTGAGGAAGAGGCGCTTGAGAAACATGAACAAGGTTTGCCAACGTCCAATGCACCGGGTCAACAGCAAGAAGTGGCCATCGTTGAGAAGGACGATCCCGCAATGGAAACGTTTAAAAAGGCAGGTTGTGTGGCATGTCATGCCGCAGATATGAAGGGTGCTGGAGGTCCTTCCCTTCGTGGTGTGGGTGACAAACACAGCCAGGAAGAAATTTTAACGATTATCAAAGAAGGATACAACAGCATGCCACCTCAGTATGATCAAGCTATCGCCCAAGGCCTTACGGACGACGATATCAATCACCTGGCGGAATGGCTTGCGAAACAGAAGGCAGAACAGTAAAATCAAATTAAGCCAAAAACCTGACTGTTGTTGCGGTCAGGTTTTTTTGAGTGATTTACCAATCAACGCTTCATAAAGACAATAGAAATAGTATGAAGGAAGGGGCAGCGAACGTGTCTTTATCGTTTTTCTGGAGCCGGGAGTTTCTGACCAATCGGTATTTTCTGTGGCTTCTGTTTTGGTGTAATGCAGTGGGTACCGTGTATGGGTACATATGGTACGGAGATCAGCTGAAATTAACACTGGCGGAACAGCCCATATGGCAGGTTGTTTTTGTTCCGGACAGTCCTACAGCGAGTTTGTTTTTTACCCTTGGTCTTCTATGGGTTCTATATAAACCCAAGTCTGTGGTGCTCAACCGAATCGGACATGTTATTCAAGCTCTTGCTGTGGTTACATCGGTGAAATATGGGGTCTGGGCCGTTTCGATTATTTTTGCGGGATGGATGCAGGGGGGTTCGCCGCATTGGCAGGACTGGATGCTGATCGCCTCACATAGTGCCATGGCTATTGAAGCATTGATTTATGTCAGGTTCTTTGGTTTCAGATGGGTGGCGCTGCTAATCGCCAGTCTATGGACATTATTGAACGATACGATGGACTATACATATAATATTTTCCCTTGGCTGCCTAGTGCCCTCTATGAGCATCTGGATGGCGTACGCAATTTCACTTTCGGGCTTACCCTGGTTAGCATTCTGTGTGCGTGGCTTGCATTGAGACAGGCTAGACGAGCCTGATTTCGCAAGCTTGTTCTAAGTGGCCGTGCCCTGCCATACATTGGTATGGGGGGGATGTCCATGAAGAGAATGTTCTGGAACAAAACCGGGTTATTGGTAGTATCGTTCATGGCGCTGTTGTTTTGGACGAACTTGTCATACAGTGTATTTGCACAAAGTGAAGGGAATGAAGGGGAAGCGGATCAACAAGCCCTTGTCAACAGTTCCATTCAGCAGCTTAATCAGGAAGCGACATCGCTCTACAGGCATGCCTTGGATCATAATATCGAAGAAGTCAGAAACGGTATTATGCGAATTAGCGAACGACTGGAGCATATTTCGTTTGAAGGTCAGACGACGGTCGAAGGCATCCATGCCTTATCCGAAACGATTGTGGAAGTCAAACAAGCAGCCGTCCGCGTCAAAAGTGATGATACCGGTCTTCAGCAGGCTTCTGCCAAGCTGAGGCTCGCTGCTGACAGTCTTGCGAATCCATCCAAACCCTTATGGCTCCAATATTATAAAATTGTACAAGATGACCTTCAGGCCATATCCACTGCTGTGAGTCAGCATGAGAAAGCAGCAGCACTCACGAGCCGATATGCTTTGCTTGAAGAACACTATGAAACCATTCGACCGGCAGCGATGATTCGCCGTGAACCCTACGAGATCGCTCAGCTGGATGCCTGGTTATCCCATACCAAAGGGCTGACTGGAGCCAAACAGCCAGATATCACTCAGCTGCAAAGCATGATATCCCAAGGCGAAGAACTGGTTAATCAATTGTTTGGTCGCGAGAAGGATGAGAGTGCCTTTGTTCCATTTGTTCAGGGACCGAACCGGAGAGCTGCAGGATTATTCATTACTTCCGTGATTGTGGCCGCACTAACTTATGCAGGATATCGTAAATATCGTGCACAACAGCAAGGCATCTTTCCATTCCGGCGCTGATCATCAACTTCAAACCATCCAAACCAAAGAACCTCTATACCGCAAGGAAGCGAACTGGCTTGTCCTTGGATTAGAGGTTTTTTTGTATATATTTCAGTTGGTTTTTAGGATTCCTTGAAGCCTTCTCCATGGACGTCATGAACATCGCTGATGATAACAAAGGCTCGGGGATCAACAGATCTGACAATAGTTTGCAGTCGCCTGAACTCCTGACGTGAAATAACGCAGTAAGCAACATGTTTGGCTTGCTTGGAGTAGGCGCCAATGGCTGGAATCAGAGTTACACCGCGGTCCATTTCCCGGGTAATCAGATCGGCAATTTCAGGGGCGTGGTCACTAATGATCATGAATGCCCGAGCGGAATAAGCCCCTTCCTGAATGAAGTCAATGACCTTGGAGGCGATAAAGACGGCAACCAGCGTATAGAGTATTTTTTCTTTTGGAATGTAGATTAGTGAAATGCCGATAATAATAAAATCGATACCGAGCAAAATTCGGCCCATGCTCCAACCATATTTTCGATTGAGAATCCGTGCAATGATGTCTGAACCACCTGTCGTACCGCCTGAGCGAAATACGATACCCAAACCAGCCCCGAGAGTGACACCTGCATAAAGGGCTGCCAGCAGGAGATCATTCTCCGTGTGCAGAGGCTCAATCCATCCCGAGTGAATCATTTTCTCAAACAACCACAGAAACACCGTAAGGGCACCAATGCCCACCCCAGTATAGACCATCTGTCTGCCGCCCAATATCTTGAGCCCGATCAGAAATAGCGGGACATTGATAACAAGGGTCGTCAGAGACGGAGAGAGGCCAAACGCATAATTGAGCAGTACGGTAACCCCGGTGACACCGCCCTCCATTAGTTGATTAGGGATAATGAAGTACAGCAGTCCAAAAGCATACAAAGCAGTACCTAGCAAAATAGGGAGAATCAGTTTGATTTGAATCCAAGTTTTGGCAGTGCTCATTAGATCCCTCTCCATATGTAAATTAATGATGAAGCAATACTTGCCATCTTAGTATACCTATTTATTGATTCTTTAAAAATGTTTTGTGCGTCAGGATGGTGGAAGTCAAACTAAATAACTGATATATTAGGAACAAATACGACACAATTTCAAAAGGAGAATCCGTTCTCATGGAGAAAAGCATCGCAGAAATGCAGCGCGAGGTTGACCTCTACATTTCCCAGTTCAAAGAAGGCTACTTCAGTCCGCTGGCCATGCTGGCGCGTATGTCGGAAGAGGTGGGAGAGCTAGCTCGGGAAGTCAATCACGAGTTCGGTGAAAAGCCGAAGAAGGCTTCTGAGGCAGACAATTCCATTGAGCTGGAGCTCGGGGATATTTTGTTTATCACGATTTGTTTTGCCAACTCGCTCGGGATTGACCTGGCACAGGCACACGACAAAGTCATGCATAAATTTAATACACGCGATGCAAATCGGTGGACTCCAAAAAACACCGATTAGGCGTAGATTACATATGCTGTACCATCACCCGATTGGGGAGGGACAGCTTGGATGATGAAGCCGGAAGAGTATATGCAGCAGGCTTACCGCTGTATTTTGCAAAATGATTTTGAGCAAGCGATCCGTTGGTTTGAATCGGCTATTCTTGCTTACCCGGAACATGCGGAGCTTCACTACCGTTGTTCCATTACACATGCCCGCAGCTTGCACCTTGGTCCGGCACTGGAACATGCCCGTAAGGCAGCTGAGCTGTCTAATGGCACAGAAGAATATGTTCTGCATCTGCAGACACTGGAAGCCAAACAGCTAAGTACACAGGCGAAGGTTTTGCTGGAACAGGCTGGCAGCGGAACACACGAACGTTATGTTACGGCTGCTGCTCTGCTGAAAGAAGCGGTTAAGCTTGATCCGCTGTCTGTCGAAGCGCATGTGATGCTTGCGCTGGCCTATAGCGATTTGAATGAATTTGATCGTGCAATCAAGGCTGTTCGTGATGCGATATCGCTGGATCCGCAGAACGCACAATTGCATCAAATGTACCAACAAATTAAGCAGCGTAAGAATTCTATTCAATAAGAAATTCATTTCATCTGAAGCGAAAGCTGACGAAATGAATTTTCTAGTGACTGAACCAACATACAGTGAGGAGATGCAGCCAAGATGAGTGAAGTAATAAGAGTTGCCGTAATCGGAGCGGCTGGCCGAATGGGCCGGGAAGTGGTGAAGCTGGTTCTTCAAGACCCGGAACTGGAGCTTGCTGCTGCGGTTAACCGCTCCGGCGCGGGTATTGATGCCGGAACCCTGGTCGGTCTTCCGGAATGCGGAGTGCTTGTAACCGACGATATCGAAATGGCCTTTGCAGAGACGAAACCGCAGGTCATGGTTGATTTTACAATACCTCAATATGCTTTCGCTCATACAGAACTTGCGATCCGTTATGGAGTCAGACCCGTCATGGGAGTTACCGGCTTCACGACGGAGCAGATCGAACAACTGGACAAGCAGTGTCAGGACAAAGGGATCGGAGGTCTGATTGCCCCGAACTTCTCCATTGGTGCCATTTTGATGATGAGATTCGCGGCACAAGCGGCCAAACATATGCCTAACGTTGAAATCATTGAGTATCATGGAGATCAAAAACTGGATGCGCCTTCAGGAACAGCAATTAAAACGGCTGAGCTGATTGCAGCCAATCGTGAGGAAATCCGTCAGGGCAACCCTAATGAAGAGGAAACCATTGAAGGCTCCCGCGGAGGCTATTATAACGGATTCCGGATTCACAGTGTTCGTTTACCAGGCGTATTTGCGCAGCAGGAAGTGGTATTTGGCGATTTTGGCCAAACGCTCAAAATTCGTCATGATTCATACGAACGTGCAGGTTACATGCCCGGTGTAAAAATCGGTGTTCAGAAGGTTATGGAATATACAGGACTCATCTATGGATTTGATCACTTTATCGACTAAAGGAGATTGTCATGTTGAAAATTGCATTTATTGCCCATGATCGCAAAAAAGAAGAGATGGTAAACTTTGTAACAGCTTATGAACCAGTGTTCACAGATCACCAATTGTATTCGACAGGCACTACCGGACTTCGCATTATGGAAGGAACTTCCTTGAAGATTCACCGCTTTGAATCAGGTCCTCTTGGAGGAGACCAGCAGATTGGTGCTTTAGTAGCTCAGAATGAGATGGATCTAATTATTTTCCTGCGTGATCCGCTTATGGCTCAGCCACACGAACCGGATATTAATGCCCTGCTTCGTTTGTGTGATGTACAGGGTATTCCGCTCGCAACCAACATTGCAACGGCTGAAATTCTGGTTAAGGCATTGGATCGCGGCGATTTTGCATGGAGAGAGCTCGTGCATAAATACAAACCGGAAGCTGGAGTTACAACAGGTGATTCCGAATGAGTCTTGATATTCTGATTTTCGGGGCACATGCAGACGATGCGGAGATTGGAATGGCGGGAACGATCGCCAAACATACTGCAGCGGGAATGAAAGTGGGCGTGTGTGATCTGACAAAAGCAGAAATGTCGTCCAACGGGACTGTAGAGCGCAGAGCCGAGGAAGCGGAGGAAGCCTCCCGCGTCCTCGGTCTTTCGTGTCGAACCAATTTGGGCTTGCCAGATCGTGGTTTATACATAACCCCTGAGCACATACAGGCAGTGACGGCCGAGATTCGCAGGCATGCCCCGAAAATTGTATTTGCACCCTATTGGGAAGATCGTCATCCGGATCATGTCATGTGCAGCAAGCTTGTGCAGGAAGCGGTATTCAATGCCAAGCTGCGCAATTACATGCCGGACATGCCTGCCACCCAAGTGAAGGAGCTGTATTTTTACTTCATTAACGATATGGGACCGGTGGATTTGATTGTCGATATTACGGAACACTATGAGCAAAAGGAAAAATCGCTGCTCAGTTATCGTTCCCAATTTGAAATAGGGGCAGGAACGGTGTCTACTCCGTTGAATCAGGGTTATATCGAACGCGTAAGAGCTCGGGACTCCTTGCTGGGTCAGCGGAGTTTGATTTCTTTCGCAGAAGGATTTGCGAGTATTACCCCTTATGTCGTTGGGCAGTTTGGCGCAGCAGCTAGATAATACGTTGCTGTGCAAGCTCTTACCCTAATATGAATATAAATTCCGCCAGCATTACATCAACTCGCACATGCGGGAGATGAAAGGAGCGTCCACCGGATGGATCAAAAGCTAAAGATTGGTATCACCTGTTATCCGTCCCTCGGAGGGTCTGGCGTTGTCGCAACGGAGCTCGGCAAATTGCTTGCCGAACAGGGTCACCAGGTTCATTTTATTGCGAATAGTATTCCGTTCCGACTGGGTACTTTTCAGAAAAATATCTTTTACCATGAAGTTGAAGTGAATGATTATTATGTATTTCGCTATCCGCCATACGACCTGTCTTTGGCAACCAAGATGGCTCAAGTGGCCAAAGCCCAGCAGCTTGATTTGCTGCATGTGCATTATGCAGTTCCGCACGCAGTATGTGCTTTCCTGGCCAAACAGATGGTGGGCGACGATCTGAAGGTTGTCACAACTCTGCATGGTACAGACATTACCGTACTGGCACAGGATGAATCCCTGAAAGATCTCATTCGGCTTGCGATCAACGAAAGTGACGCTGTAACTGCGGTTTCACAGGATTTGATTCGGGAGACGGTTGAACTTTTGGACATTCAACGTCCAATTGATCTGACATATAATTTTATTGATAAACGAATTTATTATCCCCGGGATGCGGTCAGTCTGCGCAGGGATTTTGCGGCTCCAAATGAGAAAATATTGATGCATATCTCTAACTTCCGCCCGGTAAAGCGGACACAGGACGTTGTTGAAGTATTTCGTCAGGTTCAGGAGCAGGTTCCAGCCAAATTGCTGTTTGTTGGAGAGGGGCCGGATTTGCCTAAAATCCAATGGAAAATTAATGAATTGGGTTTGAATGACAAAGTTCATTTCCTGGGTAAACAGGATGACATTGCACAAGTCATATCCATGGCAGACATCCTAATGCTTCCTTCGGAGAAAGAGAGCTTCGGACTTGTGGCCCTGGAAGCGATGGCCTGCGGTGTGCCGACCGTTGGATCACAGGCAGGAGGCATTCCTGAACTCGTATTACACGGGAAAACCGGGTATTTATCACCCATCGGCGATACACAGTCCATGGCTGAGAATGCCATTCGCTTGTTGACCGATGATCGACTGGCAGCAGATTTCAGAGAAGCTTGTCTTCATAGGGCACATCATGATTTTTGCAATGATGCCATCCGTCATGAATATGAACAAATATACTATCGGGTACTGGGAAGAGAAGCTCCCAATCTAAAACCCGTTTGCGGTTGAACTTCTATTTATTCAATAGAAGCAGCGATACAGAATGATCAAGCAACAGGCAAGTAATGAGGTGATTGGTTTGGTGCAATGGACAAGGGTTGATCTCGAGATGGCTGAGCAGAGTGAACAGGTGCTGCTTAAGTTGAATGAAGAGGGCTATGATGCGTTTTGGGTTGGTGGCTGTGTTCGGGACGAGCTGCTGGGTCGCAATGTAGATGATATGGATATTACAACCTCGGCATCCCCTGAACAAGTGATGGAACTGTTTGCAGACTGTATTCCGACAGGACTCCAGCATGGAACGGTTACTGTACGTTCAGGGGGGTACTACTTCGAGGTCACAACATTCCGTACGGAATCGGAATACAAAGACAATCGAAGACCGTCTGAAGTTCAGTTTGTCAAGGATATCAAAGAAGACCTTCAGCGTCGTGATTTTACGATGAATGCCCTGGCCATGGATAGAAGGGGGACAATCGTTGATCCTTTTGGTGGTCAAGTGGATATTCGTGAAGAACGAGTCAGATGTGTGGGCGCAGCGAGTGAGCGGTTCGGTGAGGATGCGCTTCGCATGCTTCGGTGTGTCCGGTTTGCTTCGGTTTTTGACTTCAGCATTGCCTATAACACGTGGAAAGGTCTCATGAGGCAGAGAGACTTGCTGCAACATATTGCCATGGAGCGAGTTCGTACCGAGATGGTGAAGATGATGGCTGGTCCTCATCCGCTGCGAGGTTTGGACTTGCTGCTGCATAGTAAAATACTGGAATATATTAAGGCTCCGGTGCATGGCAGCCGATTCAATAGGAATCTGCTACTTCGAATCGGGGAACTGAAAGATAATGATTCCTTACTGCGCTGGTCGCTCTTGCTGATCGCAGGTCAATATAAGAAGGATGAAGCCGATGCTTTACTGCGCAAGTGGACGTTTTCCAACGATGATCGTTTGCGCATTACCGGGGTTTTACAGTTTGATGAGTTACTGAAGACGGTTGTGCAAAACCATAAGGATCAAGTGTCATTACGGTCTGAGTGGATTAGTGCTGAACTGACGTGCGGACGTCAAGCCGCTGCGGATTGGCTCAAGATTCAACTTATTCTCCCTGCTGGCCATCTCCTTTCCGCTTCAGCAGAGGCATCATACCAAGCGATTCTTGCTAACGCAGCGGATTGGAGTCGATCCATGCCGGTGCATGAGCTGAGGGATCTCCATATTACCGGAGAGAATGTTCTTGGGCTACTCGAGCGCAAAGGTGGACCTTGGCTTGGCCAGTTGATGAAGCATTTGTTACGTGAAACAGCGATTGGAAATATAGCGAATCAGCATGAAGCGCTGACCGCCGAAGTGAAACGGGTGGCTGCAGATGACCAAGCATGAAGAACTGTTACATATGCTCATGAATGCGGATGGACGATTTGTATCAGGGGAAGAGATCAGCCGGAACCTGTCCATTAGCAGAACAGCAGTCTGGAAACATGTGAACAAGCTACGCGATCTCGGATACGAATTCGAGGCTGTCTCCCGCAAAGGATACCGCCTACTCACGAGACCAGACAGCATTGATGCAGCAGGCCTTCAACTGGCTCTGCAAACGTCTGTCTTTGGCCGTAAAGCACTCATCCTAGATTCAACCTTGTCTACGCAAGGCGATGTTCAGCAAATGGCCGAACAGGGTCAGGCAGAAGGTGCGGTAGTTCTTGCCGAGGAACAAACAGGTGGACGGGGAAGATTCGGGCGTAAATGGTTCTCACCTCCTGGCAAAGGGATCTGGATGAGCATATTGCTGCGTCCGGAGCAGCCGCTTCGGAATACGCCACAGCTGACATTACTGACGGGTGTAGCCGTTTGCCGGGCTGTTCGGGCCCATACGGGGGCCGATGCAGGCATCAAATGGCCGAACGATCTCCTGATTAACGGTCGCAAAATGTGTGGCATCCTGCTGGAGTCAGCGGTAGAAGATCATGAACTGCGTTACTGCATTGCAGGTATTGGGGTAGATGTGAATTTTGAACTTACGGACTACCCGGAGGATCTGACGTCCATTGCGACTTCAATCAAAGTCGAGACCGGACAGCAGGTGGATCGAACAAAGTTAACTGCTGCCATTTTGAATGAAATGGAACATCTTTACCTTTTGTATCAAAGGGAAGGTTTCGGTGTAATCGCGTCATTGTGGGAAGCTCTCTCCGTTACGATTCACCGGGAAGTGAAGGTTTCGAACCCGCAGGGAGATATTGAGGGAACAGCCATTGGGCTAGATCCTTCGGGGGCTTTGATTGTAGAGAAGAGAAGTGGCGAACGGATAACCGTAGTATCGGGAGAAATATCATTGATCGATTAAGGAAATTGTCGAATTTCCACTAAAATAATGAACATAACACGTGAAGTTTGGGCTGATCTTTGGTATACTGTGTTCGTGAGGCGATATCGGCTATTGCAGACCGAATTGCACTCCGGCAACAGTATGCCTGATTGGCTTGATCATGAACAGATGCATAGCAAAATGGAAAATGTGTTAAGTGAGTTGTTGGATTCTGCTCTGAGCCGAAGAGGACCGAGACAGAAGGGACGATCGCAAGTGACTCTTTTTTGACTTTTCGGGACTTTTTAGTGGAAAACTAAAAGGTTTTTTTGTTGCGTTCTGAATGAAAAGGAGAAAGGAGCCATGAAGAAAATGGCTAACAAACAAGCGTTGAATATTGTGAAAATGAAAAAATACAAGCAGGATGGCGTGCCCCTCAGCATGATTACGGCTTACGATTATCCAACGGCCCTGCTTGCGGAAGAAGCAGGCATTGACATGATTTTGGTCGGGGATTCGCTCGGCAATGTAGTGCTGGGTTATGATTCCACCCTGCCTGTGACGATAGACGATATGGTATATCATACCCGCTCTGTTGTAAGGGGTGCAGGAAACACATTCATCGTAGCGGATATGCCGTTCATGACCTATCACGGCAGTGTGGATGAAACGCTGAAGGGTGTTCGTCGTTTGATGCAGGAAGGTCATGCGCATGCAGTCAAAATGGAAGGCGGCGTGGAGATCGCGGATACCGTTAAGGCTGTAGTGCAAGCCGGCGTACCGGTTCTGGGACACATTGGACTGACACCGCAATCGGTGAATCAGATCGGGGGATATCGGATCCAGGGTAAGGATGCAGCAGATGCCAGAAGATTAATGGATGAAGCCAAGGCACTCGAAGCCGCGGGAGCCTTCGGCATTGTGCTTGAACTCGTTACCGAAGAAGTGGCAAGAGCTATTTCGGAGGAACTGTCCATTCCCACAATTGGTATCGGAGCAGGACGTGGATGTGACGGTCAGGTTTTGGTATTCCATGATGTGGTTCAGTATGCCTCTCCCTACATGCCGAAACGCTTTGTTAAAACATACGGCGATGTAGGTACGCTGATTCGTAACAGCATTGGAGCTTATGTCAAGGAAGTCAAAGACCGTTCCTTCCCTGCGGAGGAACATGTATTTACTGCCGCAGACGGCGTTGTGGAGCAGCTGTATGGACATCGCAAAGAAAAGGTGGAGAGCAACTCATGAAAGTGATTCGGACCATCACAGAACTTAGACAGGAAATTGGTTTGAAGCGTCAAGCTACACAATCCAGAGAGTCTACTGTAGGCTTGGTGCCTACGATGGGATATCTTCATGAAGGTCATGCAAGCCTGATGCATGCTGCCAAACAGCAAAGTGATATTGTCGTATTAAGTATTTTTGTAAATCCGATTCAGTTTGGGCCAAATGAAGACTTTGACAGCTACCCTCGGGATGAAGCCAGAGATGTGGAGACAGCGCGTGCGCAGGGAGTGGATATCGTATTTATTCCCTCCGTTGAAGAGATGTATCCACAGCAGACACAAACAACAGTATCGGTGTCAAGTTTGACTGAACGGCTGTGCGGTGCTTCCCGTCCAGGACACTTTGACGGAGTGACAACAGTGGTGTCGAAGCTGTTTAACATTGTCCAGCCACAGCGCGCATTTTTCGGAATGAAAGACGCACAGCAGGTAGCAGTCATCCAGCAAATGGTTAATGATCTGAATATGCCTGTTGAGATTGTTCCATGTCCGATTGTACGGGAGCAGGATGGCTTGGCACTTAGTTCGCGTAATGTCTATTTGAGTGCTGAAGATCGTCAGGAAGCTTTGGTCCTGTCCAAGGCGCTGCGTGCGGCTCAAGAAGCAGTGGATACAAGTGCTGACACGACTGCTGCGGATATACGGCGTATTCTGCGTGAGAACATCGGGCGTTCATCACGTGCTGTTATTGATTATGCCGAGATTCAGGCTTTTCCGAGTCTGGTGCCGCTTGCTGATCAGGAAAAAGTGCATGGACGAGATGATATCCTGATTGCGCTGGCTGTGAAATTTGGCAAAACGAGACTGATTGATAATACAAGATTGCAAAGAGCGGAGGTACTGTCCCATGTTTAGAACATTGATGAAATCCAAAATTCACCGTGCCACCGTTACGGAAGCCAACCTGAATTATGTGGGGAGCATTACCATTGATGAAGATCTGATGGAAACGTCTGATCTGATGGAAAATGAAAAAGTGCAAATTGTAAACAACAACAATGGTGCACGGCTCGAGACCTATGTAATTCCCGGACCACGCGGCAGCGGAGTAATCTGTCTGAATGGTGCAGCTGCACGGCTTGTGCAGCCAGGAGACACGGTTATTATCATTTCATATGCAATGATGTCTCAGGAAGAAGCGAATACGCACAAACCTACTGTGGTTTTTGTGGACGGTCAAAACAAACCTGTGCAAACCATGAAGCAGGAAGTTCACGCGACAATTATGTAATCCACTGGTAAGGGGAATGAAATCGGTCCACCTTGCAAAAAATGAGTACAGGTCACGCACTAATCCATTTTTTCAAGGGTGGGGATGCATCGATGTTCCAGCATGTTTTCGCCGAAATGAACGACATGTTAGATGAAATTATCAAGCGCTACCCTTCCGCTGAAGGTCTGAACAAACAGGAACTGCTGCAAAAGTGGAACTTGCTGAAGCGGATGAGTGACGGGATGATTGATGAGTGGCTGATGTTTGAGGAGAAGATGAGTCAGGTCAGGGATTTAGAACAGCCGGTGGCACTCCAACCGGAACAGGAAGCCGTCACGGCTCTGCCTGAAATCCATTTGGAATCCTTTAGTCGCGGTCAGGGATACTTCAAGTTACAGATGTATCCACAGGCGATTGTGCAGTTCTCACAAATTATTGCCGAATATCCGGATAGTGCACTGACTCGGTACTATCTGGGACTTGCGCATATGAACCTCAATCAAACCGCGGAAGCGGGAAGTCACCTGCGGCTCATCGTGCACCTGAATGGTTCTCCGAGGCTGAAGGGGTTAGCCTGTAATGCACTGGGCTGCCTTGAAGCCAAGATGGCGAATCCCAAAGGAGCATGTTCCTTGTTTGCACAGGCACTCCAGCATGACCCGACGTTGACCGAACCGTTGTATAATATGGAAGCCTGCAGGCTGAACAGCGGACAACTGCAATATGGAATAAGCTGACCGTACTTGAAATTCAAGTGCAGTGCAGCGGCATCAAGACGGTGTTTTCTCCTTTAAGATCATGGAGGGAACACCGCCTTTTTTGTCAGTTAATTTTCAAATGCCCGTTTTTTTGCTATGCTGTAACATAGACTGGAATGGAAGGGACTTGTACATTGCAATGAAATTTGCCGTATTGGATTTCGAAACAACCGGCACGCAGTCCGACGGTGAGATTATCCAAGCCGGACTTGCCATCATAGATCATGACTACAGCATAACTCAAATATATAGTTCTTATGTAAACCCTGGTGTGCCTATTCCTCCATTTATTACGGGATTAACCGGGATTACTGACGAAGATGTGGCGGACGCTCCCTCACTCGAAGAGATGATGATGGAGATGGTTCCGCTGCTTGACGATGTTGTCCTTGTGGGACACAACGTGGCTTTTGATTTTCATTTCCTTCAGAATGCGCTTGACCGATGCGGCTACTTGCCGTTCACCGGACGTATTCTGGATACCATTGATTTTCTCAAAATTTCATTTCCTTCACTTGGTTCTTATCAACTGGGGTATGTATCTTCAGAATTCGGATTCCAGCACGACCGTCCTCATCAGGCAGACAGTGATGCTTTGGCAACGGCCTATGTGCTCCTGAAGTGTTTGGATGAACTGCGTCAACTGCCATTGATTACGATACAGCGTCTCAGCGACCTGTTTGCACCTGAGGACAGCGATCTGGGCTGGTTCTTCGACGGCATGCGCAGTGAGAAGGAAGCAGAGCCCATACAGGATCTGGATGGACATACGTATTACCGCCAATTGGCCTTGAATGTGAGTGATTGGACTGAGATCGGTGCTCCACGCGATGAACGCGAAGGTAATCCGCTCGAAGGTGTAAGTTTTGAGCAGTATATGGATCAGGTCCGGGCCAATCTGCAGGATACCCTGGATCACTATGAAGAACGCGAGGCACAGACACAGATGTTCAGCAGTGTAAGGCAAGCGCTGGACGAAGAAAAGCATTTGTTAATTGAAGCAGGTACGGGTACGGGGAAATCCCTGGGGTACTTGCTGCCGGCCATATATGAAAGTGTGAAGCAGGAACGAAAAGTAATGGTTAGCACGCATACCATCAACCTGCAGGAACAGCTTCGGGAGCGTGATATCCCGCTGCTGACCAAAGTGGTGCCTTTTCCGTTTAAGGCTGCCGTGTTTAAAGGTCGGGGGCACTACCTGTGTCTGCGAAAGTTTGAGCACAAGATTAACAAACGTGAGTTTGCTACACCGAAAGAAGATTACTTTACAGCGGCTCAGATGATTGTGTGGCTCACCCAGACAGAGACTGGAGATGACGAGGAGCTGAACCTCAGTGCGCGCGGTGGGGACTTTTGGGAAACGGTACAGAGCGAATCGGAATCCTGCCTGGGACGTTCTTGTCCTTGGTTCAGGAAGTGCTTCTACCATCGGGCGAAGCATGAAGCAGGATTGTCCGATATCGTCATTACGAATCATTCCAAATTGTTTACGGATGTAAAAGCAGCTCATCAGCTTCTTCCTACTTACGATAGTCTCGTAATCGACGAGGCTCATCATCTCGAAGATGTGGCGGGTAAGCACCTGGGTCTTCACATGAAATATTTCACGTTGGTTCATACCCTGACCCGATTGTTTAAGGATAGTCGGAACGGTCAGCTTCCCATGCTGCGAACACAACTTGCGGGGCATGAAAATTCGGTGCAGTGGGGCTCAGTCATTGACCAGATGTTCCCGCTTGCTGTTGAAGTCAAAGAGATGTGGGATCGTTTGAGCGATGCCTTGTTTAACCTGCTGCCTGAGCGGAGTGATGCTTCTCCCGGAGAAACAGGGCAATTTTCCCTTAGACTGAAGCCTTCAATGAAACCGGCAAAGTGGCAGGAGCTGCAGGATTACGAGAACCAGATTTATGTCACACTGGGGGACTTGATCCGCAAGGGAGACAAGCTGCTTCTTGAAGTCAAAGAAGACCAGGACGATTATCAATCGGATAGCTTGATCACGGACATTACAGGTCTGCTTAAGGATTTGGCAACGCTCAAAGAAAACCTACGTTTCTTCATGCGAATGGATGATGCCAAAACGGTATACTGGATGGAGGCAAGCGGCCAGTTCCGCAGCAAATCACTGCAGCTGTATGCCGTTCCTGTCGATGTTAGTGCACAGTTGAAGGACATGTTCTTCGATAAAAAGAAAAGCGTTGTCCTTACTTCGGCTACGCTATCGGTCGATAAGTCATTTCAGTTCATGATTGAACAGCTTGGCTTGCAGGAAGCAGCCGATAATAACCGTTTGCTGACGTCCATGCTGCCATCGCCATTCCGGTATAGGGACCAGGCTTTGCTGGTCATCCCTCGTGATTTCCCAAGCGTAAAAGGCAGTGTGGGGGATGCTCACTTTGTCGACATGCTTGTACGATCTCTGGCCGAAACGGCTATTGCGACAAGGGGCCGTATGATGGTGCTCTTTACTTCATACCGAATGCTGCGCCAGGTGTATGACCCATTAAAAGAAGCGCTGTCGGGTAACGATATTTCGCTGCTCGGTCAAGGCGTTGATAGTGGTAGTCGTTCCAAGTTAACCCGCAGGTTCCAGGATGCGAAAGCAACCGTTCTGCTGGGCACCAGCAGTTTCTGGGAAGGAGTAGATATCCCTGGAGAGGCTTTAACATGTCTGGCCATTGTCAGATTGCCTTTCCAGCCACCGAACCATCCACTCGTCGAGGCGAAGAGTGAACTGCTGCAGGAACAGAAAAAGAATCCGTTTATGAAGCTGTCTGTTCCACAGGCCGTCATCCGTTTCAAGCAGGGATTCGGCAGGCTTGTTCGTACGGCTAAGGATCGGGGCATAGTCATCGTTTACGATACACGGGTGATTGAGTCTTATTACGGAAAGTATTTCCTGTATTCATTACCCGGTCCCAAAATGGAACATATGCTGACTGAACAGATGGTTCCACGGATTAGCGAGTGGCTGGAAACGCCGGCTCAGGACGCGTCTGCTTCGAATCAGGAGTGACATCGTTGCGCAATAAGGGCTTCTCGCTGTAAACTTTATTAGAGTGTGAATTATTTTTGAAGCACTTTTAACTTGATATCTTATAAGGCATCTTGCATGATTTCATTCGGAAACGAAAAAGGTTATGCGGGATGCTACATTTTTATTTATCTATTGTGGCCTTGGTAAGGGGGAGTAATGTAATGAAATCAGATAAAATTTCGGAAGCTGTGGTACGCAGGTTGCCTGTTTACTTGCGCTATTTGAATGAACTGCATCAACGTGAGGTGGGCACGGTGTCATCACAGGAACTGGGACTACGCCTGGATCTTAATCCTGCCCAGATTCGCAAAGACCTTGCATACTTTGGGGACTTCGGTCGCAAAGGCATTGGATATGACGTATCGTATCTAATCGAGAAAATCCGTCATATATTGAAAATTGATCAGCAAATCAATGTTGCTCTGGTCGGAGCTGGTAACTTGGGACATGCATTGTCCAATTACAACGCCTATCTGAAAGACAACATGAAAATTGTTGCTGTTTTCGATGCATACGGTCCTAAGATCGGCAGTCAGATTAACAGCCTGAAAGTACAGCCCATGAATGAACTAACGGACTCGGTCAAAAAAGATAATATTCGTATTGGTATCATTACCGTTCCGGATACCGAAGCTCAGAACGTAGCCGATCAGCTCGTGGAATCCGGCATTGAAGCGATTCTGAACTTTGCACCAACCATCTTGAAAACACCACCGCACGTCCGTATTCATCATGCTGATTTTACAACGGATCTGCTTAGCCTTGCTTATTATCTGGAGAACGGAAAGGACGACGAGGAAGATGACGACAAATAGATGGGTAATTCATAACGGCAAATTTGCTGTAAATAGTGGTACGGAATGGACCGTGGTTCAAGGGTATATGGTGGTTGAAGACGATAAGATTGTGCATATTGGTGAGACACTGCCGGATGGAGATGAGAGCCTGCCGAAGGTTGATGGCAAAGGACTGGTCTTTTTGCCGGGTCTGATCAATACGCATGGTCACGCAGCCATGTCCCTTCTGAGAGGTCACGGGGACGATCTGGCCCTGCAAGTATGGCTTCAGGAGAAAATGTGGCCTATGGAGGCGAAAATGACGTCTGAGGACGTGTATTGGGGCACCTCGCTTTCTGTATTAGAAATGCTGAAAGGCGGAACAACTGCATTCCTGGATATGTATGATCATATGGACCAGGTGGCAAAAGTGGTTGAACAATCCGGGATTCGTGCCGCATTGGCACGTGGTGTCATTGGTCTCTGTTCCGAAGAAGAGCAAATGCGCAAACTGCAAGAATCGGCTGCGTTTGCACGCGAGTGGAACGGACAGGCTGGTGGTCGAATTACGACGATCATCTCACCGCATGCGCCGTATACTTGCCCTCCGGATTACATAGAGAAGCTGGTACAGGTTGCACATGATCTGGATCTGCCGCTGCACACCCATATGTCGGAAACCCTTCGCGAAGTCGAACAGAATGTAACGGATTATGGACTGCGTCCAGTGGCACATCTGGAAAAGCTCGGTTTCTTCTCTCGACCTTCTCTTGTAGCTCACGCCGTACATTTGAATGATGAGGAGATTGAAATTCTGGCACGCCATGATGTAGCGGTCTCTCACAATCCGGGAAGCAATCTGAAGCTTGCTTCGGGTGTTGCGCGTGTTCCCGATCTGCTGAAAGCTGGAGTAACCGTATCTCTGGGAACAGACGGACCAGCAAGCAACAACAACCTGGATATGTTTGAAGAGATGAGACTGGCTGCTTTAATTCATAAGGGAGTATCCGGTGACCCAACAGCGGTTCCAGCGGGAGAAGCGCTGCTACTTGGAACGGGGTATGGTGCCAAATCCATCTTCCTGAACAATACGGGAGCACTTCAAGTCGGCATGAAGGCTGATTTCATTGCGCTAAATATTGAACAAGCACACTTCTATCCGCACACGGATCTAATCTCTCATACCATTTACTCCGCTTCAGCCAAGGATGTGGAGCATGTATGGGTTGACGGCAAACAGCTGGTGAAACATGGTGAATGTCTTACTATGGATGAAGAGCGCATTCTGCGCGAGTCTCAACTTGCATTTGACGGACTGCTCGCCCGTTAATTTCAGAATAGCAGCAGCGTCATAGGGGAAAGGAAGTTCGGCTTTTGAAAAGAAAAAAGAAATGGATCTGGATCTCGCTGCTCATCCTGGTTTTGATTCTGTTTGGATTACAGCGCTTCTATGTCTATATTACCCAGGACCAGCGCAACGAAGAAGCGCTAGCTATTCAAGCGGCGCAGGAGCAGCTCGGGATAACTTCTTATGAGGATCTTCGAAAATACGTCTGGGGCCAAAAAGAAGGCGAAGATAACATTTACTGGACGATGATGGCCAAAAATAAAGATAATCAGGACATCGCCGTCTGGGTTAAGTTTGATGCAACCAATAAACCGGTCACAGGAAGCAATGCTGTGCACAGTGAATTGTTGCAGAACGGGTTATCGGAAGCACAAGTTCGCAATCGATTCAGTTCTGAAGTACCGGGCGGAGAGATCAAACGAATTATGCCTGGAGTCGTCAATGGCGTCTATGTATGGCAAGTTTATTACAAAGATGATACACACAACTATTATCGATTCTATCGCTTCAGCAATGGAGAACAGGTTGATTTGGTCTATACAATTCCAAACAGTTAAACAGATATTCAGAGATTTTTCAGGTAAAATCTTCAAAGAACCGGCAGACGGAACCCCGCCTGATCCGGTTTTTTGGCGTATCTCGAAAATTATTCTGGATTTGAATAGTTAAAATTAATAATTTATTCATATTTTCGCCTTCGAAATTGTATATACGATGTGATATACTCAAATATGTATTCAAGGTTACATCAAACAGGAATAAAACCTGTTGGGCACATCACAGGTCATTCGTACACAATTCATAATATGCCTATAAGCCATAGGATGGGCCAAAATTTGGGAGGGGAAACTCACTTGAAGCTAAAAGTATTGCCTATTGCTTTAACTGCCGTCATTTCAGCCGTTGTGTTGTTTGGAGGTTGGTTTGTGTATCGTCAGGTGGCCATGCAGAATCCGATTGAAAAAATGGTAACCCAGTATGAAGGGGTTAATGATGTTCAGTTAACTATTAACCGCAATGATGTACAATTGAAACTTGATTTGCAACCAAATGTAGATTTGGGCAGATTGGTTCAATATATTCAGAAAGAAGGACAGACCCTGATCGGCTCGCGCTCATTGAAACTTGATGTCGTTGATCATTCGAATGAAGCCCTGGAGAACTGGTGGGGCGATGCAATGTTTACCGTCGCTCAGGCGATGGAGAACAAGCAGTACACCGAAATTACACCAACATTATCCAAGATGGCGACCAATGGTATTCAAGTGAATACAGCCATGGATGACAATAACGTATATGTAAGTCTTAGAGACGGAGATGCCAGCAAGTTTATTATTCTGCCGCGTGTACCCGGCCAGATAGGAGTGTGGCCTAATGCCTAAATGGACGAAGGAAGTTGCCATTGGTTTTGTCCCCGTGTTGATTATCTTTCTCGCTTTTATTGGTGTGAATATCTTTCCGATTCTGATCGCAGCAGCGGTTGTGGGCGGATTGCTGCTTATGATGCAGATGCGGGGTGGCATTACCGTTGGAGCGGGTCAGGAACGTAAGCGCAAGAAAAAAGGACCCACCAAGCTGACGTTTGAAGAAATTGGCGGACAGGATAGTGCCAAGCAGGAGCTGCGGGAAGCTCTTGATTTTCTCATCAAACATGAAGAAATTCAGAAGTTCGGGATTCGCCCATTGAAGGGGATCCTGCTTACAGGCCCTCCAGGAACAGGGAAAACCCTGATGGCCAAAGCGGCTGCACATTATACTGATTCCGTATTCGTTGCCGCTTCAGGCAGTGAGTTCGTAGAAATGTACGTCGGCGTAGGTGCTGGAAGAATTCGTGATTTGTTTCGTGATGCCAGAACACGTGCCGCGAAAGAAAACAAAGAGAACGCCATTATCTTTATCGATGAGATTGATGTTATTGGTGGTAAACGTGAAGGCGGTCAGCAGCGTGAGTATGACCAGACGCTCAATCAGCTGTTAACGGAAATGGACGGAATTTATACATCTGATACACCGCGTATTCTCGTTATTGCAGCAACAAACCGTAAGGAAATGCTGGACAGCGCCTTAACTCGTCCGGGACGTTTTGACCGTCATATCCAGGTGGACCTGCCTGACAAGAAAGGCAGAAAACATATTTTAGAGCTCCATGCGGTGAATAAACCTCTTATGGAAGGTGTAAACCTAGAGAAAACAGCAGAGGAATCCTACGGCTTTTCAGGTGCACAGCTTGAAAGTGTCATGAATGAAGCAGCAATCTACGCCATGAGAGATGGACTGCTCAACATTGAACAGCGCCACTTGTCTCTGGCGATTGATAAAGTCATGATGGGTGAGAAGACAGATCGTGAATCCAGTGTTGAAGAGAAAAAACGGGTAGCCATTCACGAATTGGGACATGCCATCATGGCAGAGCTCGTACGTCCTGGCAGCGTAAGCCAGGTTGCTCTCAGCCCGCGTGGACAGGCACTCGGTTATGTACGTCACAATCCGCAGCAGGAGCAATTCCTATACACCAAGCGTTTTCTGGAAGAACAGATCATGATTGCACTTGGCGGTGCAGCAGCAGAAGAAATGTACTATGGTGGTCGCAGTACCGGTTCACGCAATGACTTTGAACAGGCGACCAATGTTGTACAGACCATGATGGCTTCGGGTCTGACCTCGCTTGGTATTGTAAACATGGATATGGTTACAACAGAAGAGCTCATGCGCGAAAATAAAATGATTCTGCAGGATCTGATGGATCAGACCAAACGTCTGCTCGAAGAACAACGGACAATATTCGACAATTCATTGGATACGCTGATGAGAGAAGAAGTTTTGTCTGGGGAGCAATTTCGTTGTCAATTTCGTGACAGCGCCCTTTTACCGGCATAATTTATTTATGCCGGTTATTTTTTTTTACTTTTCACTCGTGCTAAGATATTATTATATGTTGGGTCGAAATTTGTAATTTTCGGCGAACAGGGTACAATAGAGAAATAGAGAACCGAAAGGATGGAGCAGAACCATGTTTTTTAAAAAAATAGGAGTTGTCGGCGGCGGCACGATGGGACAAGGCATTTCCCAGATGCTTGCAGCCAAAGGACTTGATGTGCTTCTGGTGGAGCACACGGCGGAGAAGCTTAACCATGCATATGACATGATTGAAACAAACCTCGATAAGCAATTAGAGAAATGGGCTATTACCAAAGCCGAGAAAAAATTGATTTTATCCCGTATTACCAAAGTAGCTCATCTGGCAGAACTGGGATCATGCGATATGGTTATCGAAACGATCTCGGAAGACCTGGAAGCCAAAAAGGCCGTATTTAGCCAATTGGATCAAGTTTGCCCAAGCAATGTTATTCTTGCAAGTAATACATCCACGCTGAGTTTGACCGAGCTTGCAAGCTCGACCAAGTACCCAGAGCGTGTTATTGGTATGCACTTTATTCACCCGGTTTCCCGGGTTGACCTTGTAGAAATTATTCGTGGTTTGAAAACATCGGATTCCACTTTCGATGAAACAAGAAGATTTGTGGAAGAGGTTGTAGACAAAAAAGGTGTAATGATCTATGAATCCCCTGGATTCGTTACGTCCAGACTGATTTGCTTGCTGATCAATGAAGCTCTTCATGTCCTTCAAGAAGGCGTTGCTTCTGCTGAAGATATTGATGATGCAATGCGTATCGGATACAACTTCCAGCATGGCCCGCTTGAAATGGCTGACCGTTTCGGATTGGACTCCGTTGAAGCTGCGCTAGAAAGAATGTTCCGTGAATTCGGAGAGCTCAAATATCGTCCTTCTACCGTATTGAAGAAAATGGTACGTGCAGGACATCTCGGAGTTAAGACGGGCGAAGGATTCTTCAAGTACGACAAGGATGGTGACCGGCTGTGAAAATACTCGTAATCAACGCGGGGAGCTCCTCGCTTAAATATCAATTGTATGACATGACGGATGAGTCCGTACTCGCTAAAGGACTGGTTGAACGGATCGGGATGGATTCCTCCATTCTTACACACAAACCGACGGGCCGTGAGGATGTTACAGAAGTCAGTGAAATTTTGGAGCATACAACGGCAATTCGTAAAGTTATCGATATTTTGACAGATAAAGAAAACGGCGTGCTTGGTTCAGTCGATGAGATTCAGGCGGTTGGACACCGTGTCGTTCACGGCGGGGAAGCCTTCAAGGAATCTGCTCTGGTTGACGATGCAGCGAAGGCTGAAATTCGCCGCTTGTTCGATTTGGCACCACTTCACAACCCAGCAGCAATGATGGGTATTCGTGCGGCTGAACTTAATATGCCAGGTGTACCTCAGGTCATGGTATTTGATACAGCATTCCATCAGACGATGCCTGAGAAAGCATATCTCTACGCGATTCCGCGTGTACTGTACAAAAAATATAAAGTGCGTCGTTACGGTGCCCATGGTACTTCCCATGACTACGTAAGCAAGACTGCAGCTGAGTATGTTGGCCGTCCAGTAGAAGATCTCAAAATCATCACTTGCCACGTCGGTAACGGCGGTAGCGTAACGGCAGTAAAAGGTGGCGTATCCGTAGATACATCCATGGGTATGACTCCGCTTGAAGGTCTGATGATGGGAACGCGCAGTGGTGACCTTGACCCGGCCATCGTGCCTTACGTAATGAACAAGGAAGAACTGAGCGTGAGCGAAGTGAACTCCATGTTGAACAAACATAGCGGACTGCTTGCCATCTCGGGCATCAGCAGTGACATGCGTGAGATTACGGAAGGAATGGAGAACGGTGATGCGAACTCCACCCTTGCATTCGAAATGTACGAATATCGTTTGCGTAAATACATCGGTTCATATGCAGCAGCAATGAACGGTGTGGACGTGATTGTATTTACAGCAGGTGTGGGAGAGAACTCCGTCGTTCTTCGTCAAAAAGTATGCGAGCAGCTTACTTACCTGGGTGTGGAAGTGGATGAAGCTCTCAATGCCATCCGTTCCGGCGAACCGCGCCGAATCACAACAGCAAACTCCAAGGTTGAGGTTCTCGTTGTACCTACCAATGAAGAATTGGTGATTGCACGTGATACACACCGAATCGTATTGAATTCTAAGTAATCTAATTGTAAAGTGAATATAGCATGTCAAGGAAGTGCAGGGGACAGGCTGAGGCCTGCCCGCTGCATTTTCAAATTTAGGAACCAAGGGGAGATATGGGCATGAGTACGGATTGTGTAATTCGTAATGTGAATGAGCATGTGGGCGAAACCGTGAAGATCGGTGCCTGGATTAATAACAAACGTTCCAGCGGCAAAATTCAATTTTTGCAGCTGCGCGATGGAACCGGATATATTCAAGGGGTTGTCGTAAAGAGTGAAGTTAGCGAAGAGGTATGGAATGATGCCAAAAGCCTCACGCAAGAAAGTTCCTTGTATGTAACAGGAATTATTCGTGAAGAACCGCGCAGCGCATCCGGATATGAAATGACGGTTACGGGCGTCGAGATCATTCATTTGACTGAAAACTATCCGATTACACCGAAAGAGCATGGTGTGGACTTCTTGATGGATCATCGTCATCTATGGCTGCGTTCTACGAAGCAACGTGCTGTTATGGTGATTCGTGCAGAGATTATCCGTGCAGTTCAGCAGTTTTTTGATGGTAACGGATTCACTCAGGTTGATCCTCCGATTCTGACTCCTTCGTCCGCTGAGGGAACAACCAACCTGTTCCACATCAAATATTTTGATGAGGATGCTTATCTTACACAAAGTGGCCAATTGTACATGGAAGCTGCAGCAATGGCGCTGGGTAAAGTATATTCCTTCGGACCAACGTTCCGTGCCGAGAAATCCAAAACTCGCCGCCACCTAATCGAGTTCTGGATGATTGAGCCGGAAATGGCTTTTGTGGATCACGAAGAAAGTTTGCGAGTACAAGAGAAGTTTATTGCACACGTCGTTCAGTCTGTCGTGAAAAACTGTCGTGCCGAACTGGAATCCATCGGGCGTGACGTATCCAAACTGGAAGGGATCACAGCTCCATTCCCTCGTATTACGTATGATGAAGCGATTGAGTTCTTGAATGGACAAGGCTTCGATATTCCTTGGGGAGAAGATTTCGGTGCTCCACACGAGACAGCGATTGCGGAGAAGTATAATACTCCTGTATTCATTACGCATTACCCGGCTGGCATCAAGGCATTTTACATGAAACCGGACCCGAATCGTCCGGAAGTGGTTCTCTGCGCTGACATGATCGCACCAGAGGGTTACGGCGAAATCATTGGCGGATCCCAACGTATCGATGATCCCGAGTTGATGCAGCAGCGCTTTGAAGAGCACAAGCTGTCTGACGAGGCGTATCAATGGTACCTGGATCTGCGTAAATACGGATCGGTACCTCACTCCGGATTTGGTCTGGGATTGGAGCGGACAGTAGCATGGATCTGCGGGTTGGATCATGTACGTGAGACAATTGCATTCCCGCGTATGCTCTACCGTCTGTACCCTTAATGATTAATCACGAATCTATGGAAGAAACCGGATCCAAAGCGTGGCTCAGTGGCGTAGCTTACGGGTTAACGTCTGGGACAGCACAGCTCCCGTATGCTTTGTTGCGTTTTTATCACCAACTCGGATTATCAGACGCCGAAGTGCTTTTGCTGATTCAATTGCTCGGCTACCGTCAGGCAGAATTCAATGAGTTTCCTACCCTGGAAGAGCTGGCGGGACGAATGGGACTTGCCCCCGAAGGTATTGCCCGAATGCTCCAGCGGTTGATGCGGGATGGGTATATATCCATTGATGAGCATCGGGACGAAGAGCGGGATATTCAGTATGAGCGTTACGATCTGCATGGATTGTATGCCAAACTCGCAACATGTGTTGCTGAAGATGCAGCAGCCGCAAGGCAACAGCAAATGAGCATGACAGCACGTCCTAATTCGAACAGTGTTCAAATAGAAGAGGAAGAACGTAATATGTTTTCCATCTTCGAGAAAGAATTTGGTCGCCCGCTTTCACCCATGGAATGCGAAACGATCTCCAGCTGGCTGGATCAGGACCGTTATCAGGAAGAACTGATACTGATGGCCCTGAAGGAAGCCGTATTTGCCGGTAAAGTACATTTCCGCTATATTGACCGCATCTTGCTGGAGTGGAGCCGCAACCGGGTGAAGAATGTTCAGGACGCGAAGGCATACACGCAGCGTTTTCGCAGCGGTGGACGCTAGTCTGAGTGCAAAGGAAAATCAAGGAACAGGCCAGAAACATTCTGAGCCTGTTTTTTGATTCCGGAAGGAAATGAAGATCTCTACAATGAAGTGATTGATGAACTCATCATCTATTCAGGCACTGTTATGATAAGAATTTTTAAAAAATTTAAATAAATACGCAGGGGCAGCCCAGAACGTTGTCGTCTATTGTAGTGGAGAGGAGGGGAGAGTCATTGATGAAGCGCGCTTAATCGAACAAATCCGTCAAGGAGATGCATCCAAGTTTCGCTTGTTGATCGATAAGTACAGCCAGCATGTATATCATGTGGCATATTCCGTACTCAGGAACGATCAGGAGGCGCAGGATGCAGCTCAGGAGGCGTTCATTCAGATGTATAAATCTCTCCCCGAGTACCGTTCCGAAGGTTTCAAAACGTGGCTTACCCGAATTGCCTTTCACAAAGCCATTGATGCAAAACGCAAGTTAGGCCGGCGAAGCAGTGAAGATCTGGGTGGAGAAGAACGAATAATCAACCTGCCTGGAAGCGAGGAAGATATTTTGGCCCGGCTCGTGCGGGAAGAACGCAAGGAAACCCTGCGTGAACGAATTAATCAACTGCCTGCCCAGCATAGGGACATTATTACAGCGTATTATTTAAGCGAAAAAAATTATGAGCAGATCGCACATGATGCCCAGGTGGCTGTCAAAACCGTGGAATCCCGTTTGTACCGTGCCCGGCAGTGGATCAGAAGTCATTGGAAGGAGGATGAGTGGCGTGAGTAAAAACGAGATGTACCGTGTGCAGGACTGGACGGATTATATTGAAGGACGAGTTACCGGTGACCAAGCTGTTAACATGGAAAAGGCTATCATTGAAGATCCGGAAGCCATGGATAACTATCTGGAAGCGATGGGGATTCATCAAAAATGGCCACAACTGGAGAACCCGGCCCACTTTGCTGATTCCATCATGGAGCGTATTACGGATCTGAACCAGTCAGGAAGCAAGCGCAAATCACGTTCAGGCCGAAGCAGACGCTGGCTGGAGCACAAGGTGTTTCATTATGCTGTAGCGGCTTGCCTGACGCTAATCTTTCTCTCCTCCGGAGTGTTTGATAAGGTAGCGCCCTATCACAAGTTCCATGACGGCGAGCAGCGGGGATCTTTTACACAGAAATGGACGGAAGCCGCCACCAATTGGCTGGATAACTTCAAGCCTAAACCATAAATCATACGCATTGCCTGAAAAGAAAGGATGACGACTGTGCAATCAGATCGCAACAAAATATTTGCATTTTTATTAAATGTGATCCCGGGTCTTGGTTTTCTCTATTGGGGTCGAACCGCTAAGGCGATGATTTACCCATTACTCGTTTTTGGCTCTTTGATAGGTGCCTTCATGTTGGCAGTAATTGGAGATGAACGGGACCTGATGATATTCGGAGCACTCGCTGCCTTTTTCTTCTGGTGCATCAACATGCTGGACATCATCATTGTTCTGCTGCGTACCCCTTCTGTACGTAATACTCATTACAGGGGCTACGAGGCTCAATATGGTCCATATCCAGGAGGTCCATATGAACAGGGCTATCCGGATCCAAATGGCGTTATGGAGCCAATGAATGGGGAAGAGATGCGTCAGCATCCTGCAGGTGGCTATGGTATTCCTGAGGGTACATACGGCCAACCCGAGTATCGCAAAGGCAGTGAAGGTGAACGATTCTTTACCATTTTACTGTCGTTCATCCCTGGTCTGGGTCATCTTCATCTGGGGCTGCTGCATCGGGGACTATCCTTTTTGATCGCATTCTTTGGCTCTTTCGCGATGATGGTCTTTGTTGCTTCCATTACCAATGAAGAGACCTTTCTGATGTTTCTGCTTATTCTGCCAGTCATTTGGGTTTACTGCATGTTTGACGCTGTACAGCATGCACATCGAAAGCAGGCAGGAGAAGTATTGCAGGACCGTACGTTGTTCGAAGAGTTGGAAATGGGCAGAGCATCTGGACGACGCAGCAAGGTGTTAGCTACCCTCTTGTCGGCTTTTCCGGGGGCAGGTCATCTGTACCTGGGTCTTCAGAAGCGAGGAATGCAATTAATGTTCCTGTTCCTCGGCAGCATTTATATTCTGGACCTGCTGCATTTGTCCGTTTTCCTGTTCATGATTCCGCTCGTTTGGTTCTACAGCTTCTTTGATGGGCTACAGTGTTCAAGCCGTTATGGCCGCGAACCGCTTACGGATCAACCGATATTTAAGGATTGGGCTAGACATCAGCGTCTGATTGGATTCGGTATTGCAGCACTTGGCGTGTATTATCTGGCAATCCGACTTGTCATTCCACAACTGAACGAAATGTTCCCTAATCTGTTTATGACATATGAAATCCGTTCCTATGTGAACACGATTATTGTTTCGCTATTGCTTATTTTTGGTGGATTGAAGCTGCTCTTTGGCAAGCAGCGTCCGATTGCGCAGCATAGCGGACTAAACGGGAAAGAAGACGATTCGGCTAATCTGTTCCTGTTCAAGGATCGGGATAATTGATTGTAAATTAAGGTGAATTTCGGGCTTGTCGGAGCCCCAAACCAAAAAACACGCTATGAGCTGAACAATCAGTCATAGCGTGTTTTTGATTTGGTCTTGAATAACAGTGAGGGAATGATGGCTATTTCGAAATACCTTTCAGCAGCAGCTGACGATACATCACTTCGAACAGAAACTCAAAAGCTTCCAGATGCCTTTTGGCTTCAAATGCATCTTTGCCCCAGGCATAAATGCCGTGATTGCGCAGTAAAATTCCCGGCACTTTGGGGTCAAGTACACCTGGAACCAGTTCGGCAATGGATGGAATATCAGCAAAGTTAGGCAGTACCGGCACACGAATCTCGGCATTTTCTTCCCAAATGTTAAAAGCCTTGATCAGTTCAATGCCTTGGATCGGCACATGACCTTCTCCGCCAAAGAACTCGCTGATCAGGTTGTTAAATACAGTGTGTACATGGAATACAGCCCCGCAGCCAGTCAACCGATAGATTTCACAATGAATCAGTGTTTCTGCACTTGGCTTCAGGTTTGTTGTTTCGATCGCTTTACCATGCTTGTCGACAAAAAGGAAATCTTCCGGCGTGCGAAGAGATTTGTCTTTGCCTGAAGCCGTAACGGCAAAATAAAATTGCTCGGGATCAAACTCTCCCACACGCATCGACAGGTTACCACTTGTTCCGGGGAACCAGTTGCGGCTGGCAAAGAGGGCTTTAATATCAGCAAGTTCCTCCAGCACCTGACGTTTGTGTTCCAATGTAATCTTCTCAAAACCCATTTTTACAGCACTCCTTGTGTTTGCTTCTGTTTCATGTCTTCCATAATATCGTAAAAGGTAGCAAATGGGACATGGTCTACACCAAGTTCGATGCACTTGTCCGTCAGGATGGAACGGGAGTACACCAGATCGGCAATTTTGGCACCTTCAAAATCGGTTAGACTGTCTCCGATCAGAATCCGATTATATTTTTCTTCCGGGAATGTGCGGATGACCGTCGTTTTGCACATACCACAGCCGTTCTCACAAGGGGGCTGACATGGATTAGGCCATTCAATTCGGATAAAATCACCTGTAAAGTCTGCACCGTTACAATAGACGTGATCATGTGGAATGTTAAAAGGTGCAAGCAGTGGTTCGATAAAAAAGTCCATACCGCCACTGGTCACATTAAATTCAATGCCTTCGTTCCGAACATATTCCAGAAACTCGCCAAATCCCTCGCGGATGCCTGCTTGTCCAAGCACAAATTCAACAATTTCATCCTTTTGTGATGCAGGCAGCAGAGCAAACATGGCTCCGACCCCTTCACGCAGGGTAATGCTTTGATCCACCGTATCTTTCATGATTGCCTCAAATCCTTCAGGCTTAAAGTGCTTCATGATCGCCACAATATTGTCCGAAAGGGTAATCGTGCCATCAAAATCACAGAAAATGACCGTTTTCTTGTCACTTCTCATCGTTCTCCACCCCACAGATCCAGTGCACTTTTCAACTCGGGGTGCTCAGATGCATACTCTGCAAGCGGAACTCCACGCTGTGCCGCCTCAATGGCTTGCAAGAATGCACGCCCACCTGCCTCAGTACCCATTGGATGTCCGTGAATACCTCCACCGGCGTTCACGATAACATCCGTGCCAAAATCACGGAGAATTAATGGCACAAGTCCTGGGTGAATCCCAGCGGATGGAACCGGCATACTGCTTCTGACCGGGAGATCTTTGGAGAGCAGCTGCTCCGTAATGGCCATATTTTCTTCTTTTGGCATGGTCACCGATCCGTAAGGCGAAGGGAAGAGAACGAGATCCGCTCCGGCAAGACGCATTAGTTGACCCAGCAGCACCGAAGCGGATATCCCGTAATGCGGTGAAGGGTACAGTGCGCCAGCAAGTGCAGGATGCGCCATGATTGGCACGTTAATGTCCGGATCGCTTGTAAGCTCATGCAGAACGTCATATCCGTACGACAAAACGTTAAACAACAAGGCATTGGCACCCGCATCAATCGCTCGTTCAGCCTGCTTCTTCAAGCGCGAAGTTGGGCCAGTCAGGTTGGCGGCATAGAGCAATTTCTTGCCAGTCTCCTGGCGGGCCTGCTCAGCAGCCTTCATGCAAACCTCGACTCTTTTCTCGATAGGTGTCAGCTTGTTTTCAAACAGAATTTCGTCATCCTTGATCAGATCAACTCCGCCCAGAGCCTGACGGATAAACTGTTCGCGCAGCTCATCTGCATCCAGACCAATGACTGATTTGAAGATGCTCATTAACAAAGGACGATCATGAACACCAAGCAGATCACGAACCCCATTCAGTCCGAATTTGGGACCTGGGAATGCACTTAGGAATCCGTCCGAGAAGCCCAGTCTTGTCAGCTTGATCCGGCTATCCATCGAAATTTTGCCGAAGACGGTGACGAGCAGAGCCGGAATATCGCGGCTGAAGTTTACATCAGGATATCCAATCGTAATATCTGCATATCGTTCTCCTGGAGCCATGCCCTCATGTTCATGAACTTCTACGCTAATCACTTCGCCAAGATGTTTCTGCATGGCTTCGCGCTTGGCTTGCGGCAATTCAGTCCAACTGCCGACAGTCATACCGACTGCAATGGATTCCGCCTTTTTACGGAAATCTGCACGATCATCATGCAGACGATATGTGGCAGTACACATGTTGTTCATCGTAAATCTCCTTCCAAAGCAGCTCCCATCTCCCGTGAGCGCTCTGCGCAGCGGTTGACGGCTGCAATCACGTTTTCAAAGAAATCGCCCTCATCCAGTGTTTTGAGTGCTGCCTGTGTAGCGCCTCCAGGTGAGGTAACATCACTGCGAAGTTTCATGGGCTCCGCTCCCGTTTGCTGAACCATTCTCGCCGCACCAAGTACAGTTTGAACAGTCAGATCGCGGGATTGCTGGCTGGACAGTCCGCCGCGGATCCCCGCCGCAATCATGGCTTCCATCAAATAGTATACATAAGCTGGGCCGCTTCCGGAAATACCCGTGAGCACTTCCAGTTTCTCTTCCGGAACAATGGTGACAATGCCTACCGCTTCAAACATCGTCATGACTGTACTGCGCTGCTCATCTGTAATTTCGGCGGAGAAGGCAAGTCCTGTTGCACCAAGTCCAATCGTACTGGATGTATTCGGCATGGATCGAGCGATCGGTTGTTTACGGCCGAGCAGTGTCTGCATCGTGCGGATGGATAATCCGGCGATGACAGAGACGATAAGCTGGTCCGGTGACAGGAGGGGACCAAGCTCACGAAGAGCTGCCGCAGCGTCTTTTGGTTTCATGGCCAGTACAATAACGGGAGAAGCGGAGAGTACTTCCGATGATTGGGAGGCTGTTCCTGTATGAACGGCATAACGAGTACTCAGCTCTTCCTGACGTTTCTGGTTGCTCCGGTTCAGCATCGTAATATCCTGCGGGCGTACAACGAGGCGGGAGATCAGTCCGCGCACAATGGCTTCTGCCATGGCACCTGCTCCGTGGAAAGTAATCTTTTGTTGTAATAACGTCTGTTGTTCTTGACTCATGGTTATCGTTCCTCCTATATGGCTGTGGCTGCGATATTATTGCCGAATTTGTCCATTGCCGGTAACGCGGTATTTGGTAGAAGTAAGGGCAGGCAGTCCCATTGGACCACGAGCATGCAGCTTCTGTGTGCTTATTCCAATTTCGGCTCCATAACCGAACTCGAATCCATCCGTGAAGCGGGTGGAAGCATTGTGATAAACGGCGGCAGCATCCACGTCATGCAAAAAGCGTTCCGCATGAGCTGTATCATGGGTGACGATGCATTCGGAATGTTTGGTGCCATACGTGGCAATATGCTGCATGGCTTCTTCCAGACCCTGCACAACTCGTATATTCAAAATATAATCATTATACTCTGTACCGTAGTCTTCTTCCGTCACGGGAAGGGCAGTAGGGATCAGACGACGAGTCGTGTCACAACCCTTTAATACAACATTCGCCTCACGGAATTGTTCGGCCAAGGCAGGCAAATGCTGTTCTGCATAAGCAGCATGAATCAGCAGGGTTTCCATGGAATTACATACGGATGGGCGCTGTGCTTTTGCGTTGATCGCAATTTCTGATGCCATGACCGGATCCGCCGTTTCATCCACATACGTATGGCAGATGCCTGCGCCTGTTTCGATGACAGGTACCGTTGCATTGGTCACCACGTTGCGAATCAGTGAAGCACCGCCTCTTGGAATAATGACGTCCAGTAGTCCATTCAGCTTGAGCATTTCATCGACGGAAGAGCGGTTAGCGTCTTCCACGAGCTGCAGCGCATCCGGCGGCAAGTCTGTTTTGGCTAGTGCCTGATGAAGTACTTCTACAATACGACGATTGGAAGAGAGGGCAGAAGAACCCCCGCGCAGCAGAACGGCATTGCCCGTCTTGAGGCATAGCCCAGCAGCATCAACCGTAACGTTAGGACGGGCCTCATAGATGATGCCAATCAGGCCAATCGGCACCCTTAATTTTTCAATGTGGAGTCCATCTGGACGCGTAAATGACTCCAGTACTTCACCAACTGGATCTGGGAGTTCAACAATCTGACGCAAACCCTCCGCAATTCCCGCGATACGCTCTTTGTTCAAAGCGAGACGATCAAGCATGGATTCTGGTGTCCCTTGCTCTCTGCCACGCTCGAGATCTTCCGCATTGGCCGTAATAATGGATTCCGATTCCGTAATAAGCGCATCCGCCATGGCAAGCAAGGCTTTATTTTTCTGGTCCGTACTTAAACGGTTTAACTGTGGAACAGACGATTGAGCTTTGCTGGCTTTTTGTCTTACTTCACTCATCTGAAATTCCTCCTTCATTTATGCAAGTCCATGTCTCTAACCTATACAACCAATTACTTGTTATTTTAACGTAATCCATTCGTCTCGATGGATGACCTCAAGCCGGTGGATGGCATTCAGGGTCTTCATGACTTCTCCACTCGGCAAACCTGCGATAAGGCGAAGCTGATCATCATCATAATTGACAATGCCTCGGCCAAGTAGTGTTTCATCCATACCCATGACCTCAACAACGTCACCTGCGTGGAATGTGCCAAGCACACGTTTGACGCCTACTGGCAGCAGACTATGACCGCCGTGAACGAGGGCATCTTCGGCACCGGCATCCACGACAACTGTACCGAGAGGTGTTGACATGAAGCCTAACCATTGTTTCTTGCGGGAGAGTGCGGCCAGACGAGTTTCGAAATACGTCCCCTTGCCGCAGCCCTCAACCGCGTTTTGCAAGTCGCCGGGTTCCTTGACGCTACCCACAAAGACAGGGACGCCTCCTCGTGTTGCCACTTTGGCTGCATCAACTTTGGACCGCATGCCACCTGTACCGACCGATGAACCTGAACCTCCGGCATACGCATAGATTTCTTCTGTAATTTCAGGAATTCGATCATAACGTACAGCACTCGGATCCTTCCGGGGATCTGCCGTATAGAGTCCGTTGGTATCCGTGAGAATAACAAGATGCTGGGCTTTCACCAAATTGGCAACGAGCGCAGAGAGCAGATCATTATCCCCGAATTTCAACTCGTCTACTGATACCGTATCATTTTCGTTGAAAATGGGAATGACGCGTTGTCTGAGCAGCTCTTCCACGGTCATGCCTGCATTTCCCATCCGTTTCCGACTGTGAAAATCGGTTCTGGTTAGCAAAATTTGTGCTGTAGTAACGCGGTGCGCTGCAAAAGCCTGTTGATATGCCTGCATCAACAATGCCTGACCTACTGCGGCTGCCGCTTGCTTCTCATGCAGCATTTTGGGACGCTGAGGGTAACCAATTTCACGGAATCCGGCAGCAACGGCTCCGGAAGTGACCAGGAGAACTTCGTGGCCCTGTTCATAGAGCGAAGCGATCTCACTGGCGTAAAATGATATGGAACTGCGGTCAAGGCCGCCTTCCTCGGTGGTAAGCGAACTGCTCCCAATCTTGACTACTATTCGTGAAGACATGCTTTCACTTCCTTAAACATAATGAATGAGATACCAATGGGCCGTTATCCAGGTACAAAAAAAACTCCCGTCCTTTGTTGTAAAAAGGACGAAAGTTTGTTGCTTCCGCGGTACCACCTTTATTGATGATTGCATCATCCGGCTCTCGCCCTGTAACAGAAGGCACTGTCCTGCATAAACAGGCCGCTCAGGGGTAGGTTTCGGAGAGAAGCCGCGGTAAATTCTTGCAGCCCGGTGGAATTTACTCTCTGGGCGCGGCTTGTTCTCTCGTACTGGTCCCGTCATCACGTTTCGTTCGATATTTGTTAATAACATACCATGGAAACTTGGCAGATGCAAAGGGGTATGCGGCCTTTAATTACTTAAACAAGTTCAGCTTGCCAATCCTTCTGGCAGCTTCCTCCAATCGCTTCTCGTCACTCAGCAAACCTGCGCGGACGTAACCTTCCCCATGTGTGCCAAACCCGATACCCGGTGCTACAGCGACTTTGGCTTCCCGAAGCAGCAAATCTGCAAATTCGGCTGAGGTAAACCCGTAAGGAACAGGCAGCCAGCTGAAGAAAGAACCCCCGGGCTTCGAAGCCTGCCATCCGATGGAGGAAAGTGCTTCATATAATGCATTACGGCGGGATTCATACCGCGCAACCAGATCAGTAACACATTGTTGGGAGGAAGTCAGGGCAGCAGCTGCCGCTGCCTGAATGCCGCCAAATAGGCTAACATAAATGTGATCCTGGAGCAGATTGATTTTGGAGATAATCTCCGCATTACCCAGAGCGAAGCCTACCCGCCAGCCTGCCATATTGTAGGTTTTGGATAACGTATAGAATTCAATACCGACTTCCTTGGCGCCAGGCGCCTGCAGGAAACTGACCGGACGATGTCCGTCAAACCCTATTGCACCATATGCGAAGTCACTGGCAATGACAATCTTGTTCCGGATGGCGAATTCCACGGTATCTTCATAGAATGACAGCGGGGCAGTCGCGGATGTTGGATTGTTGGGATAGTTTAAATACATCAGCTTGGCCTTGTCACGAACTTCATCCGAGATGGACTCATAATCAGGAAGGAATGCATTCGACTCCAAAAGAGGCATAAATGACATTTGCGCTTTGGCAAGAGCCACCCCGGACCAGTAATCCGGATAACCCGGATCAGGAACGAGACATACGTCCCCGGGATTAAGCAGCACTTGCGGCAGCTGTACAAGCCCCGTTTTCCCACCAAACAAAATGGCAACTTCAGTCTCCGGATCAAGGTCAACGTTGTAATCTTCTTGATAACGTTTGGCGATGGCTTCCTTCAGGAAGGCATGTCCACTAAAGGGTGAATATTTATGATAAAGCGGATTTTCGGCAGACTCCTGCAATGTTTTTACGATATGCGGTGGTGTAGGAGTGTCCGGGTTCCCCTGACCAAGATTAATTACGTCGTGACCACTTGCGATTTCACGGTTAACATTTTGCACGAGTGTTGCAAAAAATTGCGTTGGCAGCTGTGTCATAACGTCTGAGGTAGGTATATCAAAGGCGGAACGACCCGAATTTTGCTGTAGATTACTCATTAATTTCATCACTCCGGTTCATAAAAGTGGGAATAGTATTCATTAATTTATCACGCTAATCCCGAGCTGTATAGAGGGGATAAGAGATTGAAGACTTTTTATCTACCGTGAAAATAGCTTTTGTACAAAACCGAATTGGCCAGATTCGTGTTTGTCCATTGTCGAAGAAGAGCCTTTGTCTTATGATCATTTACGATAATGATAATCAATATCATTTATAGAATGCTTAACTATCTAGGGGGAAAGAAAAAAATGAAACAAAACAGCTTTCGTGTGATGAGCACGACATTCATGATTGCAGCGTTATCCGTACTGCTGCTTGCTTGCGGCAATTCATCCACGAACGGTTCAGGTGACGGAGAGACAACTGCTGCGGCAACATCCAATGACTCGCAGGCAGCAGCAGAGAACACCGGGCAAGAAGAAGTGGCAGGGGCAGACAATACGAGTGAAACGAAAATATTTAAAGACTGGACTGGACACGAAGTTGAAGTTCCGACTAATCCACAGCGTGTCATATACCACGGGGAAGTTACCGGGGATTTATTGGCACTCGGGGTAGTTCCTGTAGGTATTCTTAAAAATGAAGGTACGGTGTTCGATGATCAGGTGGCAGATGCAAAAGATGTTGGTTTTCCAATCAGTGTTGAAAAGTCGCTATCACTCAATCCTGACCTGATTATTTTCTCGAATGATGATGAAACGCAATACGAGCAGATTTCAAAAGTTGCTCCGACGGTGACGTTCAACTCCTTCTGGCCACTCGAAGAACGGATGCGATTCTTGGGAGATTTGCTCGGCAAAAAACAGGAGGCTGAAGACTGGCTTGCTGCACATGCCAAGGCAACAGAGGAAATGTGGGATCAGCTGCGTGCAAATGGGCTGAAGGAAGACGAAACCGCATCGGTATTTACCATGTATCCAGGTAATCGATTGTTCGTGATGGCGGGTGCAGGATTGCCCCAGCTGTTGTACGGACCTGGTGGTATGAAGCCAACCCCTGAAATCCAAAAGGTACTGGATGAAGAAGTAGGATTTGTTGAGATATCACAGGAAAAAATGGCAGAGTTCGCTGGAGACCGCATATTTATTTTAAATGCAGTAGATCAAGGCGCACAGCAATCAACGGAGGAATTGATGAATAGTGAGGTGTGGAATAATCTGCCTGCAGTCAAGGAAGGCAAGGTTTATCGATTTGATATCGTCAAAGCATCGAGCGATGCTACATCAAGAGAGTGGCTTCTGCAGGAATTGCCGAAACAGATGATTCAATAAAAGACCATTCATATCCTGTACAGGGCCTTCAGCGTATCGTTGAGGGCTCTTATTAATGTTTCTAATCGTGAATCAGTGTCTTTTGTATATATGCTGGAATAATGAGGCTTTGCGGCGTATAATCAGAATAGATTAATGATAACCATTCTCATTTACAGTAGGTATGAGGTGAAACGGAAGTGCAGCAAATGATCGCAAACGGTAATCCCTTATTTTTCTCCGCATTCCTGTTCCGTTATGTTCATATCAAGCGTCATATCGAACCTTCTGAACAGGTTATGCTTGAAGTCAGCTGTCAACGGCATACGCTGCTGTTCTGTGAACAGGGCGAAGGCCGCATATATATCGGATCTGAGTTACACCCATTTATCTCCGGCAAGATATACCCCATGGCACCAGGAGAGAATTATCAGCTGGAGCATAACCGTTCTGGTGAGCTGAGATATACGGTGCTTCATTTCGATGCCGTGCACATGGTAACAGGGGATCCGGAACTTTACACACGTTTTTTATTTGAAGAAAGGGACAAGATGAACGATTTTTCACCCGGCGCGTTATTCGGCATGCTGGATTTGTTGGAATCGGCCAGCCTCTATCAAACGGATGCGGAATATAGCCGGTTAAATGTACATTTTCAAAAATTGATGGAACTAGTAGTGTCCCGCTATACGCTGCCCAAAACAGAACAAAGCCCGGATGTCAGGGTACAGAACACCATTCAATACGTCGACGAGCATTACGCTCAGGATATAAGTGTACAGAAATTAGCGAGGCTCGCGAATCTTCGACCAGCTCAGTTTACAGCTTTGTTTAGGCAAATTACAGGCCGTAAGCCTCTTGAATACCTGAACCACGTACGCATTGAACAGGCGAAGGAATGGCTCTCCCTTTCTGATGAACCTCTGCGCGATATTGCGGGTCGTATAGGCTTCCGGGATGAGTACTATTTCAGCAGACGCTTCAGGCAGCACACCGGACTGGCTCCCCGGCAATATGATCGATCCCTTCAACGACATACGCTTGTTCAAGATTGGGCTGGACATGAAGTAAACATTCCTGGACACCCTGGGCGGATTCTATTCTATGGAGATTCTGCAGGAGACTTACTTGCGTTGGGGCTTCCCGTGCTTGATGGCAAAGCGTATGATGTTTTACCTTCCATTGATTTGGAATGGACCGTGCAGAAGCAGCCGGATCTGATTTTGTTCGATAGCACGAATGAACAGTTGTACCAGCGGCTTTCCCGCATTGCTCCTACTTTGATATACAACTCTCATGCGAACCTGGAAGAGCGCATCCGCAAAGTGGGAAGCTGGTTTGGCATGGAGCTGGATGCAGAGACATGGATTGCATCTTATCATAGGAGAACAGAGGAGATGTGGAGCAGCATAAAACCATGGATTCAGCTTGGCGAAACGGCTTCGGTGCTAGTGCATCACCGAGGTGCCCGCTTGTTTGTCATGGGCAATATCGGACTGGCTCCGTTTCTGTATCACCCGCAGGGGTTTGTGCCTGTAAGCAAAGTGCAGGAAGCTCTAGCTGCCGGGAGGGCCTACAAGGAGATTTCAACAGAGTCGATAAGTCAGTATGCGGGGGACCATATTTTTGTCATGCTGCCAGAGAGCGATGCGGCCAGGGCAGCAACGGAGAAGCTGTTTGAAAGTGATGAGTGGAAGGAACTGCCCGCTGTAAAAAAAGGAAAAGTGTACACGTTGGATGAGCAGGTGTGGAATATGGGAGATGCCTTATCGTACAGCAGATTGCAGAGCCTGTTCCCAGAATTGCTGAAACGAACTGACCCATCCTCTATAATCGTTAACTAGCAGCGATTGAAGTCATAAATAAGGTTGATCAAAACGTTGTTGCAGGCTTCGCGCGGATCAAGCTATGATAACAGGTATTACAGTTCGGAGGAGTGCACGTCATGACAAAACAACCATTGGAGGAAATGCGTGTTGCCCTGATTCAGGGTGACATTCAGCTTGGTAATCCTGAAGCCAATCATCAACATATGCAGAATCTGCTTGAGCAAGCAGTTGAACAATATCCGGATCTGGGGCTGGCCGTGCTGCCGGAAATGTGGAATACAGGTTACGCTTTGGAACAAATCCATGAGCTCGCTGACCCGGAAGGGCAAAAATCACGGGAGTGGTTATCGGCATTTGCCGAGAAGCATCAGATTTCAATTGTCGGTGGATCTATAGCAGAGAAGCGAAATGGACAAATTTTTAATACCATGTATGCCTACAACAGGGAAGGTAAGCAGGTTACACGTTATGATAAATTGCATTTATTCCGCCTGATGGATGAGGAGAAATATTTGCAGCCTGGAGCAGATCCTGAAATTTTCGAACTGGAGAACGGTCTCACAGCGGGGGCGTCCATCTGTTATGATATCCGATTTCCAGAACTAGCCCGTACGCTTGCATTGAATGGGGCCAGAGCACTGATCGTACCAGCAGAATGGCCGAATCCACGTTTGCACCACTGGCGCACACTGCTGACAGCACGAGCGATTGAAAATCAGATGTATGTGATCGCGTGCAACCGGGTCGGTAAAGGGGGAGACACCGAATTTTTTGGGCATTCTCTCATTATTGATCCTTGGGGCGAAATTGTGGCTGAGGGAGGAGAAGGGGAAGAGATCGTGACCGGGCTGATTCGCCCTTCCCTTGTTGATGAAGTGCGGGGACGCATTCCTGTTTTTGAAGACCGCAGACCTGGTATTTATTTTAGTGCAAAATAATAAAAAAATAATTCCAGTAAAGTGTTTATTCTTCCAGGAGGCGGGTAATGATAACTATCCCGTCACCAAGGAGGATGATCAATCAATGGACAACCATGTGAAAGATACGCTCAGGAGACTGGAACAGGAAAACACTAGGGAAGATCACTTGAGGCCATTCTTAGAGAATGGAGCAGGAGGGCTATCACCGCCTGAACAAAACATTCAGGACGAAGGCCGACTGGTCAATCAACAGAACAGGCTGACGAGTGAACGTAATTTACGGAAATAACCAACCAAACATGAATATCTCTTATGTACGTTTCTACGTTAACTTTAGATCATGATATCAGCAACATTGTGATGTAACGATGTACTGCGATTTCATGCAAGAACTTGATCCTGCTTATGCGGGTGAAGAGTATAGAACAAAGGCTTGACCCATATGGGTCAAGCCTTTGTTTATTTTGTACCTTTGAAATGACTAATTTACAGAGGCAGGATTCTCATTGTCTCCTTCGGAAAGCTTGGCAACCGTCTGTTTAAATGTCTCAATAAAAGCTTCTGCCGCTTTGGAAAGTACACGTCCCTGACGGTAAGCGACCACTAGAGTACGACTTGGGACAGGTTCAGCAAGTGGTACATAGACAGGCACAAACTCACTGCGTGGTGCCCTGGCTATAAAGCGTGGAACAAGGGTAATGCCCATGCCTGTAGCTACAAGGGATTGCACGGTTTCAATGTTATTGCTCTCAAATACGACACTCGGATCGAATCCTGCCTGCTGGCACAGATCAAAGGTCAGCTTGCGGAAGCCTTGTCCTTTTTTCAATACAACAAACGACTCGTCCCGAAGCTCCTCCATATGCACAGGGATCGGATGATCCGGATTGCCTCTGACGGCAAGGGGGTGTTGAGGAGGTACGGCCAGATCGATTCGCTCTTCGCCGATGGCAACGTACGACAGGCTTGGTTCCTGCAAGGGCAAGGAGAGCAGGCTGAGATCAGCTTTGCCGCTGGCTGTCAGCTTCTCCAGCGTTAGACCGGCGTCTTCAAGCAATGTAACCTCGATATCCGGATAGGCTTGCTGGTAAGCAGGGAGTACATGCGGCAGAAGGTGGGAACCGGTGATCGGCATGCTGCCCACAACGACTTTGCCTTTGCGCAGCTGGGAGATATCTGACATTTCCTGTCTGAGTAATTCCACAGCATCTACAATTTTTTGGGCTTGCTCCACAAAGGTGACCCCAGCATGGGTCAACTCCACCGTGCTGGTATTACGCTGAAAGAGCAGAACGCCAAGCTCTTTCTCAAGTTTAGACAATTGCTGACTGAGCGAAGGCTGAGCAATATGAAGTTTCTCTGCCGCCCGGGAGAAATTCCGTTCTGCAGCAATCTGCAGCGTATATTGAAGTTGTCTGAATTCCATAAGCACTTGTCATTCCTTTCGTTATGCCACCATTATATCATCATGGATAAATAAATCATTTTTCTATAATGAATATAGATAAAAAGCATTGACACTCGTGGTGAAGCAACGTAGTATAAGCATTATATGATAATGATAATTGTTATCAATTAAGAGCCGCTGTGGTTACAGTGGTTTATTGTATTTCAACTCATTATAGGTCAAACCTATTACATCTATAGATATTATATCTTGGAACAATGAAGGACAGGGTGATATATTTATGTCATTCAAGAGCCTCACCGTTTAGACAAAAACAGAGGCTCTTCCAAGGACCGAACTTATGATGAGGTGAAAATGATGAGTAAAAAAACGATGTTTGAGAAAATTTGGGAAAATCACGTAATTCATCAGGAAGAAGGAAAACCGAGCATTCTGTATATCGATCTCCACCTTGTACACGAGGTAACTTCTCCACAAGCATTTGAAGGCCTGCGTTTGTCTGGACGCAAGGTACGTCGCCCGGAATTAACGTTTGCGACAATGGATCACAACGTTCCTACCAAGGATCGTTACAACATTACCGATCCAATCTCCAAGCAACAAATTGATACACTCTCTCAAAACTGCCGCGACTTTGGCGTAAAACTGTATGATCTGGATACGATTGACCAAGGTGTTGTACATGTTATGGGACCAGAACTTGGTCTGACTCACCCAGGTAAAACCATTGTTTGCGGTGACAGCCATACGTCCACACACGGTGCATTTGGTGCACTGGCATTCGGAATTGGAACCAGTGAAGTAGAGCATGTCATGGCTACTCAATGTCTGCAGCAAGCAAAAGCAAAAACCATGGAGGTGCGCTTCGTCGGGAAGCGTAATCCGGGCGTAACAGCAAAAGACATGATCCTCGCAGTGATTGCCAAATATGGCACAGACTTTGCAACAGGTTATGTTATTGAGTATACGGGCGAATCGATCCGTGAACTCAGCATGGAAGAGCGTATGACCGTATGCAACATGTCTATCGAAGGTGGAGCAAGAGCAGGTATGATCGCTCCGGATGAAACGACATTTGAGTATCTGCGTGGACGTGAATATGTTCCTGCTGGTGCTAAGTTTGATGAAGCTGTTGCAGCTTGGAAAGAGCTTGTTACAGACGAGGGTGCCGAGTTTGATCGTGTTGTAGAGATCGATGTGGAGTCCCTGATTCCGCAAGTAACTTGGGGTACCAGCCCGGGTATGGGAACGGATATCTCATCCAAAGTGCCTGTTCCGGCAGAACTGCCAACTGAAAATGAACGCAAAGCAGCTGAAAAGGCGCTTGAATATATGGGTCTTACACCTGGAACACCGATTTCTGAAATTGAGGTAGACTATGTATTTATCGGTTCTTGTACGAATGGACGGATTGAGGATCTGCGTGCGGCAGCCAAGGTTGCCAAAGGCCATACCGTGTCCAGCAATGTTACGGCAATCGTGGTTCCTGGCTCAGGCCGTGTTAAAATTCAAGCCGAAAAAGAAGGTTTGGATAAAATCTTCACGGAGGCAGGATTTGAATGGCGTGATGCAGGATGCAGCATGTGTCTTGCAATGAACCCGGATGTATTGAAACCAGGACAACGCTGTGCATCAACATCTAACCGTAACTTTGAAGGACGTCAAGGACGTGGAGGACGTACCCACCTGGTATCTCCGGCAATGGCTGCAGCGGCAGCGGTTAAAGGTCACTTCGTTGACGTACGTGACTGGAATTTTAAAACGGAAGCAGTTATCTAACAGGTAACGGACAGAAGGGAGAACGGATCACATGGAAGAATTTAAAACACTGCAAGGCATCGTTGCACCGGTAGACCGGGTCAATGTAGATACTGACGCGATCATTCCAAAACAATTTTTGAAACGGATTGAACGTACCGGATTTGGACAATTTTTGTTCTATGAATGGCGTTTCGATGAAGAGGGGAACAACAATCCTTCCTTCGAAATGAACAAATCCCGTTATGAAGGAGCATCCATTCTGATTTCCCGTGCAAACTTCGGCTGCGGCTCATCCCGTGAGCATGCACCTTGGGCAATTATGGACTATGGATTCCGTTGTGTCATCGCACCATCTTTTGCAGATATCTTCTATAACAACTGCTTCAAAAACGGCATCCTGCCAATTAAATTGTCTGAAGAGCAAGTAGAAGATCTGTTCCAGCGTACAGCTGCTCATGAAGGCTATGAACTGAACGTCAATCTGGAAAACAAAACGATTACCGATGCACACGGACTGCATATCGATTTTGATCTGGATGAGCACCGTCGTCAATTCTTGCTGCAAGGTCTGGACGATATCGGTCTGACATTGCAACATGATGATGAGATTACAGCGTATGAGCAGCGTCATGCCGCAAAACTGTTTGGATAATATCTGACATATCGAATAAAAAAGCTTCTGCTTCTCCGTAGGAACGTTGTTCCGATGAGAGACAGAAGCTTTTTCTATTATTCAGTGCTGATTAATCTGCTACCTTGTTAGAATGACACATTTAAATCAAGTGATCTATACGTAGAATTCCTGATTGTTTTTTGCTGAATACTTCAATATGTAATCCCCGTCATTTTTTAAATCTCTTGATGCGATTTTGATCTTGGTATAGTCCAGTCGCGTCTCTCGGAGCACACGCTTAACTGCTTGAATTCCAAGTGTCTCATCCATTACAAAGCAGTAAATATTCAAAGCATACTGCGTGACTGGATTTGACGTTTGGCCCATATCATGTCCATCTACAATGCCGAGCCCTTTCCAACCTAGCTCACTTGTCAGTGCCTCACTGGCTTTATCCTTGAGCCATAGATCACGTTTGCTGCCTGTCAGACTCTTCATCGGATATTGAATAATAAGCATATAACCCTCGTCTTCAGAAGCTTGTTTGTAACCTTGGTCTGAGCAGCGATGAAGAAAATCAACCTTGAATTCGTCCTCATCGCTAAACGAGACTGGAAAATCCATTCTGGTCGTTGTACCAACCGTACCGACTTCGCCGATATGCTCCACAACCTGATCCTCTTCGATCCAGTATTCTGCGTAGAGCAGCTTGCCATTGGATGCCTGTTTATACAAAGTGATCACTGTTTTCCCCCCTATGAATAAAATGACTTTCATTCTTTCCTTACGATACAAAGTAGATTGGACAATTTGCTATGGATGAGGATCTTCTAATGGTGCCTCATAAAATATAATAGCATCAATAGATGATATTTTTGACAAGATATCCAATTCGTGTTGACTAAAAAGAAGATATTTTTCCAATTTGATTTCTTTTTTCATCTTGGTTCCGACTAAATATGACAACGTTGTAACCGGATGAAAAGCCATTATCTGATAAACTGATTAGTATATTATGGAAAGTTACATAGAGGACAATACGAAGGTACAGAACACAACAGAATGGTGGATGATCTATGAAGAAATGGTCGGCTGCAGTCGTTATCTTTCTGTTCATGTGTTTATTTCCTATCGCAGCCCAAGCAGGCGTCGTGCCCTCAATTGTTCTTGATGGAGTAACCCTTGATCAGCGATCCGGTGCACCAGCAGAAAATGTCGGAAATGCCGTGATGGTCCCAATCCGCATTGTTTCAGAGAACCTCGGTTATCAGGTGAGGTGGGAAAAGGAAACCAAGTCTGTTCTGGTTCAAAAAGGAAGCCGCAGTATAGCAATGACGGCCGGTAAAGATACAGCAACAGTCAATGGAAGCCCTGTAGAACTGGATTCCCCACCTTTGGTCAAACAAGGAACGACGCTGGTCCCCTTGCGTTTCGTCGGAGAAGGCATGGGGCTTGAAGTAGGATGGGACAATGGAACCAAGACAGTCAGCCTACGCACCGCTCCACCAGTGGCAGAACAAGAGGAAGAGGCTACCACAACTCCTTCTCTGTTGAAGGCTGAGCTTCAAAGTATAAGTTTCAGCAGTAATCGATTGATGATAACGACAAGTGGAGAAGTCAAGCCGAAACTGTCCACTCTCGGTGCACCGGATCGAATTATTGTGGATATGCCTGAAACCACGTTCTCTGAGTCTTTCATCCAAGGACAGGATTTCAGTTCGGATGGCAGCGGCAGCATTGTAGTTACAGATTCCACTGTGGTATCCAAGGTGCGATATGCCATGTTCAGCCATTCACCATCCACGGTTCGTGTTGTATTTGATCTGAAACAACCTGCTACGGCTAAATGGTCGCTTGGAGATAACCATGTGCTGCTCGTTGATCTGACAGCAAGTAATGGGGAGTCTGCCAGTCAACCCGCCTTACCAACGGATGATGGCAAGAAAATATTGATTATTGATCCCGGGCACGGTGGGAGGCAGTCGGGAGCAGTAAGTATTTCCGGAAAGTATGAGAAGGACTTTAATCTTGCAGTGGGTTTGAAAGTACAAGCACTGCTGCAGAAGCATGAAGATATTCAAACGGTGATCACGCGTCAGGATGATACGGAACTTTCCTTGCAGCAGAGAGTCGAGATGGCAGAACTTAATCAGGCGGACGTTTTCATATCCATTCACGGGAACAAATTTACGACTGCTGATCCGAACGGAATAGAAACGCTCTATAGTCGGATGGAGAGCAAAACGCTGGCCGATGTGCTTCATACACATATCATGCCAGTTGCAGGGCTCAAGGATCGTGGTGTGAAAATGGTCAGCCTGCATGTAACTCGTGAGACGTCCATGCCAGCAGTTCTGCTTGAGCTAGGTTTTATGAGTAATCCAACAGATGAAGCACTCATGCTCACAGAAGATTATCAGAACCGTTGTGCAGAAGCAATTGTAGATGGAATTATAGAATTTTTAGGGCTTTAAGTACGATTATTCGTAAATGCGCAGTTTAGGAAAGCTCGTTGTTTTCAGATGTTTAATTGATAAAAAAGGAAATAAAAAGACATTAAAATGTAGAAAAAGCTTGATTTGACAACGTTTTTTTTCTGTTATGTTGGAATATATTCGCAACTTTTGAGAGTACGGGGCGTCTAATAGGTGTCTGGTAATGCCCACGTGGTCAGTCGGAGCTGTAAGTCACAACATGCGGCGAAAAAATATGAGAATGGTAGGGGTGAAGGATGAAGAAGTTCGGTTTTTTGGTACTGTTATTTGTCTTTGGGCTCGTTTTCCCGGGCTATAGTCATGCAGCTGTGGATACGAAAATTATCCTAGACGGGAAAGAAATTGTGCAGCCATCGGATGCCAAAGCGGAAATCATCAATAGCAAAGTGATGGTGCCGATTCGGGTTATTTCCGAGAGTCTGGGGTACGGTGTGGAATGGAAGCAAAGTACAAGCACCGTGACGATAAGCAAAGACAACACTGCCATGCAGATGATTGTAGGACAGAAGACGGCAACGGTGAACGGCAGTAACGTGAACCTGGATGCCCCGCCACTCGTAAAAAATGGTACGACTCTTGTGCCACTCCGATTTATCGGTGAACAAATGGGTCTTAAGGTGGGTTGGAACAACACTACGAAGACGGTAACATTAGTTACCCAGAATTCAGGTTCCGGAAACGGGACTACAACTCCTCCAAACTCCGGCAATAATGGCGGGAGTACAAATGAGGAAGGTCTTGTACTGGTGAACGGCATCAGCTTCAGTGACAACCGCTTCTTTATTGCAACCAGCGGAGAAACGAAGCCGAACGTCTTCACGATGACAGGACCGGATCGGATTGTTATCGACTTACCTAATACAGCATTTGCTGATTCTTTCAGTGAGGGACAAGCTCTTGACAGCAACCAGAATGGACAGCTTGTAGTCAGCGGTTATCCCGATGTTTCCAAGATTCGGTATTCGTTATACAGCAACAGCCCTTCTACTGTTCGTTTTGTCATTGACCTTTCGAGTGCCAAAGGTTATGACGTTCAAAACGATTCTGGTTTGATTATGGTTGATCTGAACAAGCAAGGCTCGACACCTACTCCTCCAGTTGGAGATAATGGCAAGAAAGTTGTCGTCATTGATGCAGGCCACGGGGATCATGATCCTGGAGCAATTGGTGTTACCGGTAAACGGGAAAAGGATTTTAACTTGGCAATGGCTTTGAAAGTGGAAGCACTGCTGAAAAAAGAGTCTAAAATTGACGTTGTGTTAACCCGCAGCGATGATACTTTTCTTGCTTTGAGTGAACGTGTGAAAATTGCCGAAAAGGTAAACGCGGATATTTTCATTTCCATTCATGCCAATAGTGGACCTGCTGCTGCGAACGGTGTAGAAACCTTCTATACTCGATCCACTAGTAAGGAATTGGCTACCATCATGCACAAATATCTTCTGCAATCTTCGGGATTAAAGGATCGTGGCGTGAAAACGGCAAGCCTCCATGTTACCCGTGAAACGACAATGCCAGCTGTGCTGCTGGAGGGCGGTTTCCTGAGCAATAAGAGTGATGAAGCAGCTCTGTTCACTGAAAGTTTCCAAAACAGTGTTGCCAAGGGTATTGTTGCAGGAATCAAGGAGTATCTGGGAATTAAATAAGGGTTTCCCTTATGATCAGGAGGCGGAGTTAGAATGAACAAAAAAATATGGATTGCAGCACTGCTGGTAACGGTTATGGCAGTTGCTGCCGGATGCGGAAGCAAGCCAACAGCAGCTCCTGCTCCAAGTCAGACTCAAGGGGCAGGTACGGAAGTTAGTGTCCCTGAGGATCAAACGAATGAGAATGAGACAAATGATACAGAAATTACTGATCCTGTAACTGTGGAAACAGAAGGTACGACATCTACACCGGATTCAACACCTTCCAGCTCAGGTTCGGAAGGAACAACTTCTTCGGGAGGAGCTTCTACGGATTCGAGCAGCACTTCACAGAGTACAGAGCAAAAAACGATCAAGGTGTTTTATACCGATCCGGAAGAGCTGGATCTGCATGAAGCCACTGCGAGTATCTCCTACGCAGCAGATGATGATAAATACAAGGAAGCATTTGCGGCTTTACAACAAACGTCTGATGACAAACTTGTTCCACTGTGGGCCAAAGATATTGAATTGAAATCCGTGAAATTTGATGCAGGTGCACTTACATTGGACATTCATATGCCTGATACTGCACGTCTTGGTGCAGGTGGAGAAGCCTATGCAATTGATGCCTTGAAGAAAACATTCTTCCAGTTTGATGAAGTTAAATCGCTTGATTTGCTGGTGGACGGGCAGCAATCCGAGAGCTTGATGGGCCATGTCGATCTTGAGCATCCAATGACAAGATCCGAATAGTTTGGCTGCAGCATGTTGTTTTACCGTTTTCCAATGGATATCGACCGTTTTACATGAGAGGGGAAATCATAGGTGACTTTTAAATATAACAATCCATCACACTCTAAAAAAGTAGTATCAGCCGTGCTTGCAGGCATGATGGCCCTTAGCGCTGGCGGAGCTGCCATGGCAGCGGAATCAACAGAAGCGGAGCAGAGCCAGACTGCGGCTGTAAGCAACACGACTGCACCTGCAGGTTTGTTCAGTGATATCAAGGTTGGATACTGGGCTGAGAAGCATGTATATAAGCTGGCAAACCAAGGTATCCTTCTCGGTAACAATGGTCTGTTCCGTCCTGGAGATGCGGTAACACAACAGGAAGCTGTAACCATGGCGATCCGTTTTATGAACCAGGAAGGCCAGTTGAACGACAGCACGGCTACGGCATTACCGACAAATATGGAAGTGGGGAATTATTTCAAGCCATATGTGGCTTTGGCGCTTCAACTGGGACTGATTGATAAAACGGAAGAAGCTACAGCAGACGTATCTAAAACAACATGGGGACAAAAGCCTGCATCGCGTGAGTGGATTACCAAGCTGCTGATCCGTTCATTGGACAAAGAGGCTGAAGCGAAGGCTCAGAACAGTCAGTCCACTGGCTTCGCCGATGATGCAAGCATCTCCACAGATGGCAAAGGTTACGTCAATCTGGCAGTGAGCCTGGAGCTTGCCAAAGGTGTGGAAGGCAACAAATTTAATCCAACCGGATCGGTAACCCGGGCCCAATTAGCGACTTTCTTTAGCAGAGGAGAAGCGTTAACAGATACAGCTTACCCGAACACGTACACGGGTTATGTAACTGGATTAAAAGATGGTCAGATCAGCCTGCTGGTTAATGGTAAAGTAACAAACTTTACGGTGAACAGTAGCACTCCATATTTTACAAAAGATAGTGAGACACGTGCGGCAGAACCGAATGTTCAGCTCTATACCAAAGTACAGGTAGTTGGATCTGCTGGAAATGCAGCTTATGTGGAAGTTATCGATGCGACGCCGCAGGTGGAGAGCGTCGAAGGTACTTTTGCGCGTTCGTTGTCGGGCAATAAAATTGGGATCTTTGTTGGCGAAAACTATGAAACTTACGGGTATGATGAAGCAACTGCTTTTATCGACCAGAACGGAAATGCGATCAAGCTTGCTGATATTACAGCAGACAGCATTATTGAAATACAGCGTGAGACCTTCTCCGCTGACAAAAAAACGGTGGCCATCCGCGTGAAGTCCGGTATTGTGAACAAAAGTGACAGCGGTGTGATTACGGAAGTGAGCACAACCGGGAAAACGATCAAGTTCACGAATGCAGCAGGAACCACAGAGCAGTTTACGTATGGTGATAACCTGATTATTCGTTATCAGGATCGAATTCTGTCTTTGGCTGAGCTAAAAGCAGGCAGTACCGTGAAATACACAGTGAAGGACAGTGTTCTGCAAACCATCGAATTGTCTCAGGGTGTAGAGCAGTCTGTACGTGGTACTTTGGTGGAGATTGGTGGCAATCAGTCAACATTGACGTTTAAACGTGAAGGTGGCTCTCTTGAGGCAAAACTGCTGGCGGAAAATCCGGAGGTAGTAATCAACGGAATCCAGGACGCATCATTGTCGGATCTGATTACAGATGCAACGAATGGTGACCAGGTTGAGCTGACGCTAAATGGTGAAGATCGTGTAACTCGAATTCAGGTTATTGGACGTCAGATGGAACCGATGAACGGTGCTTCAGTAGTTTCTTACAACAGCAAAACCAAAGTGTTGACTGTACTGGACAGTAACAAAAAACCATTTGTATTTACGCTGGATGACAAAACGAAGCTGGACTACAATACAACCAAGCCTACGCTTGCAGGATTGGAATCGCTATTGAACGAAGGGCGCAAACTCGATCTGACGTATGTCGGAACCAGAGCGTTGTCCGTAAAAGTCATTTACAAATACGAAGGTACGCTTAGCGGCATGGATACAAATAAAAAAACCATCAGCGTATTGTCTGGTAATCAAACCATCACGGTTCCTTATTCTACCGTTCCGGCAGTAGAGATCTACAACAAGTCTGGAGCAAGTCTGAGTGACCTGAAGATTGGTGATAAAGTAACCGTTACGCTTGGTTCCAATCAGGATTACGTACAAAAAGTGTCATTGAACACCGTGGCACAATTTGAAGTTGTATCTGTAGAGACTAATGGTCGTGTTCGTGTGAAATCGGACTCCCTGACAAGTCAGTTTTACGTGGATCAGGCTGTTTTGACAGGTGAAGGTGGACAAAGTATTACAGCTTCTCAACTGACTGCCGGCAATCTGATTAACGTGACTTTCGAAGGAACGACTCCTAAAGCGGTTCAGGTCGTGAAACGGACTTTGGCAGAAGTGACGTCTGTTGATGCGACTTCGGTAACGCTGAAGTTGTTTAATGGACAGAGCGAAACCGTACCTGTTAGCGGTGCTGTAAAAGTAATCAAGTCTGGCTCTACGTTAACCACATTAAACAGCCTTACAGTGGGTGACCGTGTTGAAATGACCAAGGATACGGATAATTCCACTCGTTTCAGAGTGATGACCATTATGAGTAAGCAGTTCTGGTCTTATGATGGCGTTGGTAACCAAATCCTGGTTAAACGTGAGTCCACCTCAGATACAAATTACCGTTTTGCACTTGGTACAAGCGTATTTGTTCACCAGGGTGACAACACTTTAAGCGTGCAATCTCTCAAAGATAATGATAATATTGTATTGTATCTCCTGAATAACGTAGTCATGGAGATCCAAAAACAGTAATCGTTTTTTTCGAGGATCAAAAGAATGACCGTCTTGATGCGGGATCTTTCCCCCATCAGGACGTTTTTTTTGCAAGCTTTTTGGCGTCCCCGCTGAGCACTCGAAATAAGCTTGGAAAGTAAGTCTCCACACCACCGTGTGGTGATTTTGTGGGAGGTAGCTCTTCATGAATGCAGCGACGGTTAGGCACATACTCGATACGATGGAAGCGATGTTCCCTGATGCACATTGCGAATTAAATCACAGCAATGCGTTTGAATTGACTGTAGCTGTCCTGTTGTCTGCTCAGTGTACCGATGAAACGGTAAACAAGGTGACTGCAGACTTGTTCCAAAAGTACACCAGTCCTGCCGACTATCTGGCGGTTCCGCTCGAAGAGTTGGAACAGGACATCCGGCGTATTGGCTTGTACCGGAACAAGGCCAAGCATATTCAGAACATGTGCCGTATTTTAATAGAGCAGTATGGCGGTGATGTACCGCAGGAACATGATCAGCTTGTGACGCTGCCAGGTGTAGGGCGGAAGACCGCGAATGTGGTTGTTTCCAATGCATTTGGTGTACCGGCCATTGCGGTGGATACGCATGTTGAACGTGTATCCAAACGGCTCGGGCTGGCAGGCTGGGACGACTCCGTACTTGAAGTCGAGAAAAAACTGATGAAGCGCGTACCCCGGGATGAGTGGACTTTAACTCACCACCGGATTATTTTCTTTGGACGCTACCATTGCAAGGCGCAAAATCCCGCGTGTCATATTTGTCCATTGCTGGACGTATGCCGGGAAGGGAAAAAGCGTATGAAAACGTCCCAAATCAGGAAAGATAAGGAACGTGCTACAAGCCCAAAACGAAAAATAAATTAATGACCAGAAGAGGATGAGTAATGATGAAATGCATTTCCGTGTACACTGACAATTTTGAGGCCTTCTCCGATATTTTTGAGCAAATCGTAGAACAGGAAATGGCTGAGAACGAAGAGAAAGAAGTCGAAGGCATCACAGTAAGCCACTCCGGCGACGTGCCTGAGCATTATTTGGAGCGTATGTCTACCAAACCGGAAGTTGTGGTTATGAGAGACAAAGGAAGAGACATTACGATTTTGCAGCATGGACAAGTATTTGAAATTTTGCTGCCTTCCCTGGAGAATGCTGTTAGCTAATTCTCCTGGTCAATGCAAGACATGTTGCATCAATGCTGGCGTTGAGCTTATCACATAAGTTCATGCGGGCATTGAATGCAGCATACATAGCTACGTACAATGAACAGCATTGTGTAATCAATAGAACCATTATTCAGATAAAACCGACAGATCGGTTTTATTTTTTTTAAGTAAAAATGATGTTTTCTTTCTGTAACGCTTAGCTTTAAATGAACGAAACCGTTCAAATTCGGTTTGTCTAATGTTAAAATACATTTATTATGAGATAAAGACATGACAGGTACAATAAAGAGGAGCCAGGGGGAAGGCCAGACATGACCAGAACAGATTACCCAGTAGAATTGGCTGAACCACTGCTTTCGCTGCGCAAGGCAATGGAGCAGACAGAGGACCATACTGCTGTACATGCGTTAACAGATCTGATGAGCAAGGCAGAGATGAAGCAATTGACAATCGCGTTTTGTGGACACTTCTCTGCAGGAAAATCAAGTTTGATCAATAGTTTATGTGGGAAACGGGTGCTGCCATCAAGCCCTGTGCCGACAAGTGCCAATGTGGTGTCCATTCGTAATGGCGCGCCGCGAGCGCTGATTTATACGGCAGCTAACGAAAGCGCTGACAATCAGAAAGTACTCGCAGATCCGCTTGAAGTCTCTCCTGAGCAACTGGAAGAGTACTGCAAGAATGGTGGTGCATATCGTTCCATTGAAGTGTGGGATGATATCCCTTTGCTGGCAGATGACGCTGTGCTTCTGGATACACCAGGTGTGGACTCGACTGACCGGGGGCATGGCTTGGCAACACATTCGGCGCTTCACCTTGCTGATGTGGTCTTTTATGTGATGGATTATAACCATGTTCAGTCTGAGAGCAATTTGTCTTTCGCCAAAAGCCTATCGGATTGGGGGAAGCCGCTGTTTCTCATCGTGAATCAGATTGATAAGCATAGGGAACGTGAGCTAGCGTTTGACGAGTATGTGAAAGGTGTAGAGGCGATTTTTGACGCGTGGGAAGTCAGATATGATGGGCTCTTGTTCACTTCGCTTCGCGATAAGGATCATCGTTATAACCAATGGAATGTGCTCCCTGATTTGATTCAACACATGTTAAACGAGAAGGAAGCACTCATTCGTCATAGTCTTGCAAGTTCGGTCAGTCATATCACCGAGCAGCACATCATCAGACAGGCTGAACGGCGAGAGGACGAAGAGGCAGCTCTGCTGGACGAAATCGGAGGACAGGAAGGCATTGAACGACTTGAACGAGAGCTGGATAAGTTAAAGGCTGAAGAAGACGAGCTTCGTGCCAAGCCCTCACGGGAGCGTGAGAAGTTCCGGGGGGAGCTGGAGTCCCTGTTATCGAATGCCAACCTCACTCCTGCAGATATCCGTACTTCGGCCGCAGCCTATCTTGAGAGCCGGAAACCTGGATTTCGGGTAGGATTGCTTTTCTCAGGTGGGAAGACCGAACAGGAAAAGCAGCGCCGTGCAGCTGAGCTCGTTAAAATGCTGCAGGATCAAACTTCGGGTCAAGTGGAAGTGCATATTCGCACCATGCTTCGGAAGCTGGGAGAAGCCCATCAGCTGTGGAGCCCGGACTGGGAACAGGCATTGAATACTGAACTGCCTGTTCTGGATGAAGCACTGTTGGAGATGAAACGAAGCGCTGGCGCAGAGGTGTCTCCCGAGTATGTGCTTCAATTCAGCAAGGAGGTGCGGGGCGAGATTGAGGCCCGCTACCGCAGGTCGGCCATGATGCTGGTCGACCGGATGCTTGAGGCGCTGGGCGCGCAGGGCGAAGCCGCGCTTCAGGCGCTGGACGCCAGCCGCGCAGCGGTGCTGGCGCAATCCGCGGCGGCTGCGCGCTATACGGCGCTGCAGCGCGCCGCCGCCGCTGAGGCAGCAGGGCTGCGCAGCCTGCTGCCTCCTGCGGGCCCTCTCCCCTCCGGGCTGTTGCCGGAGGTGCAGGGCCCGCATGTGCCCGCGCAAGAGCCGAGCGAAGCTCACGGCTCTGACCCGGGCACATCCGCGTCTGTGGCTGCGCAGCCACAGACAGAAGCGCCGCCGCGCAAAGCTGCGGCGCACATGCAACCGGCGGCTGGCGCACAGCGCCGCCGGCGCCTGGACGCAGCTGCGGCACGGCTGGAAGCCGCTGCTGCGCTGGTAGAGCCGTACCCCGCCATGGGGTCGGCGGTAAGGGATCTGCGTGCACGCGCGGCTTCGCTTGCGGGCGGCACGTTTACCCTGGCGCTGTTCGGAGCCTTCAGCGCCGGCAAATCCTCCTTCGCCAACGCGTTGCTGGGCGAAGCTGTACTCCCCGTATCGCCGCATCCAACGACAGCGGCGATTAACCGGATCATGGCTCCGGCCGGAGGCGCGGAGCATGGAACGGCCCGGGTCCGCATGAAGACCCTGGCCGCGTTTCAGGAAGATCTGGCCTATTCCTTCCGTTTGCTTGGATTGGGCGAACCGGGAGCGGATTGGCAGAAACGGGTCCAGTCCTTATCGCCCCAAGATGTACATCCCGCAGGACGGCCGCACTACAGCTTCCTGCAGGCAGCAGCTGCAGGCTGGGATGACACGATGGATCAGCTTGGTCAAGATGTTCAGGTAGACCTTATTGGATACCGAAATTTTGTGGCCAATGAACGGAAATCCTGCTTTGTCGACAGCATTGATCTGTACTACAGCTGTGACGTTACCGAACAAGGCATTGTGCTGGTCGATACACCTGGGGCCGATTCGGTGAATGCCCGTCATACGGGTGTTACATTCAATTATATGAAGAATGCGGATGCGCTTATCTTTGTAACCTACTACAACCATGCTTTCTCTCAGGGAGATCGACAGTTTCTCAACCAACTGGGACGGGTGAAAGACAGCTCGGCCATGGACCAGATGTTCTTCGTGGTGAATGCCAGTGACTTATCATCATCCGAAGATGAACTTGAACAGGTACTGGAGCATGTCAGTACGCAGCTTCGAACGAATGGGATTCGGGCCCCGCGGTTATTTCCGGTTTCCAGCCTGCTTGCCATGGAAGGCAAAAGCACGGGAGATGCGGACATGCTTGAGCAATCGGGTTTCCTTCGTTTTGAGGAAGAGTTCAATCGGTTTGCTGGCACAGAACTTGCTGACCTTGCGGTTGGTGGTGCTGCCGAAGAGCTGTCGAGGGTTATCCAGCGGTTAGATCAGCGTGCCCACGATGCAGTTCAGAGTGAAGAAGTGCTGCAGCAGCGGAGGCAGGAACTGGATGCTGTCATGGATCAGTCTCTCGTGCGAATCCGAACCCTTGCCGAGCGCTCCATGAGAGAAGAGCTTGCTCAGGAGACGGCTGAATTGCTCTTTCATGTCAGACAGCGGCTGGGTTATCGACTGGGGCTCTTTATGGCAGAAGCGTTCCATCCTTCCGTTCTGCGGGAAGACCGTGGTAATCTAAAAGGTGCATTTGCAGCATGCGGACGAGAACTGCTGCGTATGATCGCTGTAGAGCTGGAACAGGAATTGCTTGCGACGACACTCCGATTGGAGCAGGCAGGGAAGTGCTGGTTAATGAGGCAGATCGATGATTGCGTTCAGGAACTTAAAGAGCGATCAGGCGGAATGGATCTTTCGCTTGCTTATAATGAGAACTGGAGTACACCTGTGCTCGAGGAAATCCGGCTGGAGGTACCGTCAGGATGGAAAACGTATCTCAGTTACTTCCGTAACCCGAAGCAATTCTTTGAAGGTGAGGGGAGACAACGACTCCAGGAAGCGCTCGATCCGGTTATCAAACAAATGGTGGCTAACGCTCTTCCTGCTGCACAGGAAAAACTGGTCCAGTTCTATGATGCCCAACTGCACCAGTCATTGCAGCATCAAGCCAGCCAGTTGGAAGATCGACTGAAAGAAGCTGTTGCCGCATTGAATGAGACACTGACAAGTGGCGTTCCAGCAGAGGAATGGCACAGTCTTTCAGCCCAAGTGCAGCAATTCGTACACGAATAAGTATACACGTAGAGTGTATGCATATGTATCTGCAAAAAGGCTCCTGACCGACCAGGTCAACCAGGGAGCCTTTTTTTGTCCGAACAACCTGAAACAAAGAGAATATTCAAACATTTGATTGATAGGTGGTCTTTTATTCCTGTTAATGACGCATTAAGGAGAAAGTAGCCTGAATATGGTCAGTTATTCGCTTTGCCGCGAATGGGGGACGGTGATAAACTTCATAAATGTTCATACCGTTTTTGAACGAGACAAGAGGAGGAGAAACATGGATGTTCTCAGGCAACTGCAAACCTTTTTTTGGGAAAAGCGCACGTATTTATTTGTATCAATCTTGTTCCTCGCCATAGCGACTGCGCTCGGGCTGGTGTATCCGAATTTGCTCAGGGTACTGATTGATGATGTAATTATACCGCGCAATTTTGAAGACGTTCCCATACTTGCTTTAACCGTGTTAGGTGTTGTGATTTTGAAAGCGGGAATGCAGTTTTTACACGGATTCTATGGAGGACGCCTTGGTAACTTCCTGGCGTACCGACTGCGTAACGCATGTTACGAAAAGCTTCAGTTTTTATCCTTCCGGTATTATGATACGGCCAAGACGGGTGATCTGATGTCCCGCCTCACGGGAGACCTGGAAGCCATCCGCAACTTTATCGGATTTGGCTTTGCACAGATTCTCAACATGGTTTTGATGGTCGTATTCGGCGCAATTATGATGATGACGATGAGTTGGCAGCTTACCTTGCTGACACTCATATGTATTCCTCTGCTTGCCTTTGTTGCGCTAAGATTTGAATCCCAGATCCACCCTGCATTCCAGGAGATGCGACTGGCGCTCAGTTCATTGACGACAGCCGTACAGGAAAATATCACTGGAGTGCGTACCGTAAAATCCTTTGCACGTGAGCCTTACGAAGTGGAGAAGTTTTCCACACGCAACGAGCGTTATAAAACGAATCAGATCCATGCTGCAACATTGTGGAGTCGCTATTTTCCCATTATGGAAATTCTTGCTTCTGTAAGCGTTGTACTCCTTCTGGTCATCGGAGGAAGAATGGTTATTAATCAAACGTTGTCACTTGGTCAACTCGTTGCCTTTTTCAGTTTGATCTGGTACATAATCGGACCTATGTGGAACCTTGGATTCCATATCAATAACTATACACAATCCAAAGCTTCTGGCGAACGGGTGCTGGAACTGTTGAATACACCGGTGGACGTGCAGGAGACAGAAGATCCAATCATTGTCGAGGCTGATCAGGTTAAGGGGCATGTAACGTTTGATTCCGTAACCTTTGCGTATGGCAATAAAATGGCGGCCGTAACCGATATCAATTTTGATGCACCTCCGGGTACGGTTATCGGTTTCCTGGGAGGCACAGGTTCCGGTAAGTCCACCATTATTCAGCTCTTGATGCGTGCGTATAACGTGAATTCGGGAACCATCAAGCTGGATGGCAAAAATATTAAGGACATGGGGATACGCAGCTTGCGCAGCCAGATCGCTTCCGTCTTTCAGGAAACGTTCCTGTTCTCCTCCAGCATACGCAACAATATCTCGTATGGTCTCAAAAATGTAAGCATGGATGAGATTATTCGGGCAGCGAAGCTGGCCAAAGCACATGATTTCATTATGGAGTTTCCGGACGGATATGACACGGTTGTTGGTGAACGAGGCATGGGCCTGTCCGGGGGTCAGAAACAGCGGATTGCGATCGCTAGAGCTTTGCTCAAAAATCCGAAAATTCTGGTACTTGACGATGCGACCAGTGCGGTCGATATGGAGACCGAGCATGAGATCCAGTCCGGTTTCCAGGAAGTTATGCGAGGTAGAACAACCTTTATCATTGCACACCGGATATCATCACTGCGACATGCAGATGAGATCCTGGTACTGGATGAAGGGCGTGTCGTTCAGCGCGGTACACACAAACGTCTTATTGAAGAACCTGGACCATATCAGGATGTTTACAAAATTCAATACGCAGACTACATCGCCCGCGGCAAGCGGGAGGCTGGGGAGCAGGTGAACTCATGAGTGCCGAAACGGTAGCAGACAGGCGCGAGGTCAAAGGGACCTCTGAAAAGAATATAAATGAACGATTCGTCTATCAGGACGATGAGATCATAGAGAAACCGTTTAACTGGAAAGAATTTGGACGTTTGTTCGGCTATATGAAACCTTACGCAAGGCAGCTTCTGCCGCTGATCATATTGATGATGATTTTGGGTACGATCACGAAATTATCGGTTCCTTTCTTGATCAGTCTGGCGATTGACAGAGCCATAGCACCGGAGAGTGGACTGCCAAGCATGACCCTGTTATATATTATTGGGGGTTCGGTACTCCTGCTGTATCTCATTCAATGGGCTGCCAATACGTACCGGATCAAATTAACCAATATTATAGGACAGCGGGTTATTTATGACCTTCGCTCGGATCTGTTCAAACATATTCAGAAACTGTCCTTTAACTTTTTTGACAAAAGACCGGCGGGGTCCGTACTCGTTCGTGTCACGAATGATATCAACTCATTACAGGATTTGTTCACCAATGGTGCAGTCAACGTCATGATCGACTGCGTGCAGTTATTGGGAATTATCGTTATTTTGATGCTTATCAACTGGAAACTCGGCCTTGCCGTTATTATTACGGTACCGATCATGTTTATTATCTCCACCAAGCTGCGCGTATTGATCCGTCGTGCCTGGCAGGATGTACGCATGAAGAACTCCCGCATCAACTCCCACTTGAATGAATCCATTCAGGGGATCCGTGTGACTCAGGCGTATACACAGGAAAAAGAAAACATGAAATACTTTGACAACATGAATATGTCCAGCAAAAAATCATGGGACAAAGCATCAGCCATGAACCAGGGCTTTGGACCGCTTATTGAAATTACCGGCGGTTTCGGTACATTGATCCTGTTCTGGTTTGGTGCCTACCTGATTCAAGATGGTCAGTTAACTGTAGGTTTGCTTGTAGCCTTCGCCAACTATGTCGGTAACTTCTGGGATCCGATTAACCGTCTGGGTCAGATGTACAATCAATTGCTGGTAGCCATGGCTTCCTCCGAACGCATTTTCGAATTCATGGATGAGGAACCAAGCATTGCTAACAAACCGGGTGCGAAGCCGATTCCTTCTATTAAAGGCGATATCGTTTTTGACAATGTCGTTTTTGAATACGAGAAAGGCAGGCAGGCGCTTAAGGGAATCAGCTTTAAGGCTGCAGCAGGGGAGTCTATTGCACTGGTTGGTCACACCGGCTCAGGAAAAAGTACAATTATCAACCTGATTAGCCGCTTCTATGATATTTCCGGAGGAAGACTAACGATTGACGGCCATGATATACAGGATATTACGGTTGAGAGTCTGCGCAGTCAGGTAAGCATTGTCTTGCAGGATACCTTTATCTTTTCCGGAACGATTCGAGACAATATTCGATTTGGTAGACTGGATGCAACAAATGAAGAAGTGGAGGAGGCTGCGAAGGCGGTCAATGCCCACGAATTTATTATGAAGCTGCCTGGTGGATATGATACGGAGGTTGAAGAAAGAGGAAACGTGCTGTCCATGGGACAACGGCAGCTGTTGTCCTTCGCCCGTGCCTTGCTCGCGGATCCACGGATTCTTATTTTGGATGAAGCAACAGCAAGCATTGATACCGAGACAGAGCTCAAAATTCAGGAAGCACTGAAAGTGCTGCTTAAAGGCAGAACCTCTTTCATGGTCGCTCACCGACTCTCGACGATCCGGAATGCAGATAACATTATTGTGCTCGATCACGGTGAAATCAAGGAAGAAGGAAACCATGAGCAACTTATTCAGAAACAAGGCGTTTATAATGGTCTCATCGAAGCGCAATACAAATTTTTATAAAATGAATTCTGGCTTATGTATGCTTTAGATTTTTGTGACTGATGCATATGACACTCCAGCACCCTATAACCCTGGTTTTCCTTCAAGATAAGCAAATGGTTTCATTGAAGGCAGGAAATAGGAATGCCCGGAGTGTCTTTTATTATTCAAAAGGTGCTGTGCGGGCCTTTTGCGAAGAGGAACGTGTATGGCTGCTCCTACTGGCGCTTAGTTCATTCACGGAACTGTGTTATATTTTAAGGATTACCGAAAAAACGTATCGGGACGGCTGGAGGGAGAACGATGCAAGCAGTACATAGCGAAATCCAATTAAAACGTTTTGACAAACTGGATCATCTTCACTTTAAGCTCATACATGTGGATCAACCTGACACAAGCGATTATGCAAGAAATTGGTGTCTGAGAAAACACTTCCTGGACACATATATGTTACTGTTTATGGCTAGTGGACAGGGCTGGTTAACAGTAGATGGCAAATTTATTGAATTGCGCGCAGGAGCGTGGTACATCGGACTGCCTGGGCAGTTGGTTGAGGCAAATGTCCATTCACTGGATGAGAGAGGGGTGTATCATATGAACTTCGAAGTGATGCACTTGGAGGAACAAAGTGATTACGCAGTTCTCGATATTATGAAGCAGCTTTTGGGGGATCAGTTCAACGTTGAGGTCATGTGTGCTTCGACGGTTGCGGCTCGTGTGCTCTGTCAGACGATCTATAAGCAAGCGCTGAGTAAGAATGGTCTGCAAAGGTATGATGGTCAAATTCGTTTTCAGGAATTACTGCATACAATGTTCAACGATGTGTTAAGAGCAGAAGAGCGTTTTTCCGCTTCACCCATAGAACATGTGAAGGACTACATCGAACAAAATTATATGAACAAAATAACGATTCAGGAGCTGGCGACCGTTGCACGAATGAGCTCTCGTCACTTCATGCGCCTATTCAAAAAAAGATATGGTTGCAGTGCGATGGACTATTTGACCTTTTTCCGAATCAAGCAAGCTCAGATTTTAATGAGAAACGATCACTATCATCGACTCAAGGATGTTGCGTCATATGTGGGCTATCCGGATGAAATGTACTTCCGTCGTAAATTCAAGCAAATCTCGGGTATTCCACCAGCAGCATTTATACAGGCCAGCAAGCAAAAAATAGCAGCTGTTCATTCCTTGAGCATAGGAACTCTCCTTGCCTTGCAGACTATTCCTTGTGCCGCAAAGGCAAGTCATCCATGGACTGATTATTACAGACGCAAATATGAAACGGACAGAGTCATACCGCTGGCTGAGTTGGAAGCCATCTGGCTGGAGCAGCTTCGCATGGTTGATCCGGATTATATCATCACCGTTGAGGGAGAAATGTCGGACACTTTGGCTCATCAGCTTCGTTCCATTGCGCCTGTATGCATCATTCCGCAGGACAAGGGGGATTGGCGGGATCACCTGAGATATGTTGCGCGTTTTTTGGACAGATCGGATATTGCGGAGGTGTGGCTGCAAAGATATGATGAGAAGTCAGCGATGGTTAGAACACAGCTTGCAGGCAACATTCGAGAAGAACGGCTTCTTGTACTGAGAGTCCATGACGAAGTGCTGCAGGTGCTGGGGCCGAGGAGCATAGCTTCTGTATTTTATGTGGACATGCAAATGAACGGTCCTGAAGGAATAGAGGCATTATGGGAGCTGGGAACACTGAAAGTTACTGAGCTGTCGAAGCTCTCAATAGATAGAATGCTGTTGATCGTGGAAGAAGATGAAAAGTCCAAACAAACGTGGAGCGCTCTTCAAAACTCTGAAGCATGGAATGATACGACAGCAGTCCAAAATGGATGCATCGATATACTCATGCCGAGCGTTCTGCTGGATTACACTGCGTTTACTCATGAACTGATGCTGGATGAGATATTAAAGCTCTGGCAAGATCGTCCATAGCAAAAAGTCCGAATCGTCAATATCATGCAGGAACGAAATTTAATATACTACTCCTATATCTAAATGATAATGATAATTATTATTAATCAATCATTATCACATCTCATTGACATATAGGGGGTACATACGAAGTGAAGTTCAAAGGGTTTACAGTGGTGTGTGCAATTTTGATTTTACTTATGATTTCCGCCTGTAGTCCGAACAGTCAGAAGGTGTCTTCAAGTGAAGCACAAGAAACAGGAGCGTCTCATCCATCAGCAGCAGGAGCTGACAAGGTTAAAGTGGTCCACACTGAGATGGGCGACATTACTATACCAGAATCACCACAACGGGTAATCGCTCTGTCGGTTGTATACCCGGAGTTGTTATATGCACTCGGTATCGTACCTGTGGCTGTGCAGAACTATCATTCCGAGTTTCCCGCATATCTGCAAGAGCCATTCTCCAATACGTTGAAGATGGGCATAGCAAGAACACCTGACTTTGAAGCGATTCTTGATGCTGGCCCTGACTTGATTATTGCTCCTGTCTGGTGGTCGAAAAAGGACTATGATCAGCTATCGCAGATTGCTCCCACCGTGCTGCTGCCAGAGCAAGATGACTGGCGGGATGAACTGCGTGGGATAGCAGCGATTCTGGGAAAAGAGGAGCAGGCCGAACAGGTGATGCAAACCTTGGAGCAGCATGAGAAACAAGGCGCCGAAACGCTGCACACCCTGATTGGTGACGAGACTGTGCTGTACATCAGAGTGATGGAGAAGGAAATTATATTACATGGCGAGAGCATTGATCGGGGAAGATTCGTCCATAAGCAGTTGGGTTTGAGACCGCTCCCTAACTTTCCTGAATCAGAAAATGCAATGTCCGTATCCTTGGAAGTATTGCCCGAATACGATGCAGATCATCTGATCGTACAACTGGATGATGAGACGAACAAGGAAATACAAAGCAGGTTTGACGAGATGTTAACCACCTCACTGTGGAAGAATCTAAAGGCGGTCAAGAATGATCATGTCTATATGGTCGGTGGAAAGGAATGGTTCAATCTGGGAATGTCTCCGCTTGCCAACAGTTATGTGATTGATGATATCGTTGCTGCTTTTAAGGAGAAAAACAAATAAGGTTAACGGTATTATTGCCAGAGCTGCATTCGATTGATAAAACCAGAACGGATGTGTCCGAAATGCATGAAGAAGACATTTATGATGTGACAATCATTGGCGGCGGCCCTGCAGGCATGTATGCGGCCTTCTATGCGGGTATGCGCGAAATGAAAGTGAAACTGATTGAAGGCAAAGATCGGCTTGGTGGGTTTCTGCATACCTATTCGGATAAAACGATATGGGATGTGGGCGGAGTGCCACCTATGAAATGCTCCCGATTGATTGAGTGGCTCGTCCAGCAGGCAACCACTTTTGAACCGACTGTTGTGTTGAAGCGTAGTGTAGACAGATTCACTCGTCTGGACAGCGGACTATTCGCCATGCATACTGACGATGGCGAGTTGCATTATACAAGATCCATTATTATCGCAATAGGTCGAGGAATCGCTGAAGTTCAAAGACTCGACATGGAAGAAGCCAGTGAATATGAGCGGAGCAATCTCCATTATACGGTGCAAAATCCGGAACGATTTAAGGGTAAACATGTGTTGATCTCGGGAGGAGGCAATAGTGCTGTTGACTGGGCTATCGAACTCGCGGAACAAGCTCAAACAGTAACGGTTGTTCACCGTCAAACGGAATTTCGCGCCATGGAACGAAACGTGAAACACATGAAAGACATAGCAGATGTGCGTACACCTTATCAAATTACACGGTTACAGGGGAATGGGGAACGCATACATCAGGTGGTTATAACTCACGTAGACACCGGGGAGAATGATTTGCTCGAAGTAGATGAAGTCGTGGTTAATCATGGGTATACAAGCCACGTAAGTGACATTGCCCGTTGCGGTCTGGAGATGAGCGAAGGTATGATTGCAATGAGCCATCTTGCAGAGACCAACATACCCGGTATTTTTTCGGCAGGAGATTGTGCAACCCATGAGAGTAAAGTACGACTGATTGCCGGAGCTTTTAATGATGCGATTGTGGCAGTAAACAGTGCGAAACAGTACTTGAATCCGAAGGCGCCCAAGATGGCCTATGTTTCTTCACATAATGACATCTTCCGAGAGAAAAATCGGCACATTACAGGCTGCTGAACTCTTGGGAAGAAGGCAAGATAAGGTTCATTGACGATCTCTGATCAATATTACAATCACATCCTTGATTTTGGGAGGAATGGAAAGAGTATCGAATCTGTGAACGGTAATTGTAAAAATTGATCGAAAAAACACAAAAAATCTTGTAAAATTCACAAGAAAAATAGGGAGCACCCTTGCAATCTTTAACCAAAACCCCGAAAATAGAGAGACAGATATAGAAGATTTCTCTTTGGGAGGATTGGAAAGAACATGTGGGGTGCTCCTTTTACGGCTCAAGCCAAAAAAATGCTACTGCTGGGTAGCGGAGAATTGGGAAAAGAGGTCGTTATTGAGGCCCATCGACTGGGAGTTGAAACGATCGCTGTTGATCGTTATGACAATGCACCTGCCATGCAGGTAGCACACCGGTCTTACTGCATCGACATGTTAGATGCCGAAGCTTTGAAACAATTGATCCGCAAGGAAAAACCTCATTACATCGTACCGGAGATCGAAGCGATTGCGACAGAAGCCTTGTTGGAGCTTGAAGAAGAGGGATTTTGTGTTGTGCCGACGGCACGTGCTGCCCGTTTAACCATGGATCGCGAAGGCATCCGGCGTTTGGCGGCAGAACAATTGAAACTTCCGACAGCAGCCTATCTATTTGCGAACAACTTGGAAGAGCTTCAAGAAGCCGTTCGTGAACTGGGTACACCTTGTGTGATCAAACCATTGATGAGTTCTTCCGGTAAAGGGCAGAGTGTATGCCGCACGCCGGATGACGTGGAGAATTGCTGGAATATCGCTCTTTCTGGAGCTCGCGGCAAATCTGTACGTGTCATCGTGGAGAGCTTTGTGAAATTTGACAGTGAAATAACGCTGCTCACCGTAAGATCTGTATCAGGAACTGTATTTTGTCCTCCGATTGGTCACATTCAGAAGGATGGAGATTATGTCGAATCTTGGCAGCCGCATGCAATGACTCCGCAGCAATGGGAGCAAGCTTGTCATATTGCCAAGTCTGTAACCGATGAGTTAGGTGGTTATGGGCTGTTCGGTGTCGAACTATTCTTGACTTCGGACGGTGTTGTGTTCAGCGAGGTATCACCTCGTCCGCATGATACAGGTATGGTTACCATGGTAACGCAAGATAGCTCCGAGTTTGCGCTGCATGTGCGTGCAATTCTGGGTTTCCCTGTAACAGATGTACATCTGCTTACACCTGGAGCCTCAGCTACGCTGAAGGCCAATCATGAAACATCCGACTTTACTATAGGCGGGATTGAAGAAGCACTGGCTCTTCCACGTACGCAGGTTCGTGTATTTGGCAAACCTGAGGTCAAAGTGGGACGCCGGATGGCTGTGGCACTTAGTGCTGGTCACGATGTGGAAGAAGCTCGAAAAACGGCGGTTCAAGCCGCAAATATGCTGAAAGTGGAGGTAAATCATGTCCAATAATGCCCAGGTCCCTGTACTGACGATCCGAGAGTGTGAACTGCGAGATGCTGAAGCGGTAACGGGACTGATGCGAGAGGTCAGCTATCCGACAACAGCCAATGTTATGAAAGAGCGCATTGAAGGTTTGGAGAGTAATCCAAACGCGTGCATGCTTGTTGCCGAAGTGGATGAACAAATTATTGGTATGATCGGCTTGCAATGTGTGCAAAGTCATGCCTATCCAGAACCTGCCGCTCAAATTACGTCCTTGATTGTAGGGCAAGAGTACCGTGGAGGCGGAATTGGCCGTCGTCTGATGGCTCGTGCTGAGGACTGGGGCAGACAGCAAGGTGGGAAACAATTGTTTGTCACCGGTGCGAATCGTGAAGTTGCTTCATCAACGTATTCTTTCTATGAGCACATTGGCTTTCAAAAGAGAGGATATCGTTTCAGTAAAGTCCTTCTATAGAAAAGATTCTTCAAAACAAGGTACCTACTCCTCAACCAGGTCGTTGATGTACAGGTAACTCGAGACATTCGGACAAGATGTATTTATTCCGGATGTCTTTTTTTTTGGTTAAATAAGGACGCCCCTTAAAGGATGGTTTTCATATATGATAGTTTAGTAGGCTGTTCGCATGAAAAAACTATTAAGCCTTATACAATTGGGACAGGCAATGAGGTTATCATGTATTTGGTACCTAGCAAAACGATAATCCAACTGCACCTACGTAAATAGGTTCATGTCCTTAAAGCGTGACTTAAACATTTAAACCAGTTTGATGCTTTTGAAACGAAGCTAAAGATTACAAAAAAGTAACTCTTCCATAATTTATAGGTTCACATCACTCGTATGAATTGGTATACTGCTAGAGTATTGATTACAAAGTTGTAACTAATTAATTTTCAAGGAGATGAATGAATTTGAAAAAGAACTTGTTGAAAACCGTCGTTGCTGGAAGTCTGACAGCTGTACTGGCTGTAGGAATTATGCTCCCTGCTTCTGCGGCAGAAGTGTCCACATATAAAGCCACAATTAAACTTACGGATGCAACTAGCCTGAAAACATTGCTTGAAAAGTGGATGAAGGATAACGGAATTACGGTATCGAATGGTCAGGTTGTTAAACAACCGACAACAAAACCAGAAACAACAAAACCAGAAACAGCCAAACCGTCTCAACCAACTCAAGAAGAGAAACCGGCTCCTGCACCAACGGAAAAACCGGAGAACAGCGGAAGCACTGGCAACACAGGTAATACAGGTAACAACACAAGCAACAGTGGTAGTGAGTCGGCTCAATCCGATTTCGCAGCACAGGTCGTAAAGCTGGTGAATGCTGAGCGTGCCAAAGCAGGTCTGAGCGCACTGGCATCCGATGCACTTCTGGATAAAGTCGCTCTTGCCAAAGCAAAAGACATGAGCAACAACAACTATTTTGATCACCAATCACCAACGTATGGTTCTCCCTTTGATATGATGAAACAATTTGGAGTAACTTACAGCTATGCTGGTGAGAACATCGCCAAAGGTCAAAAAACGCCTCAGGAAGTCGTTACTGCATGGATGAACAGTGAAGGACACCGTGCGAATATCCTGAGCAAAAACTTTACTCAAATCGGTGTTGGGTACTACAACGGTTACTGGGCTCAAGAATTTATCGGCAAATAAGTCATTTGAATGAATAACGTTCAGATTTAAATCAAAGAAAAAGGTTATGTCCGCGCAGCGAAATCTGTGTGAGGCATAGCCTTTTTCCATTTATAAAATTAAAAAAGAATAGAGCGGCAAAATTTGCAAATTAACGACAGAACATTTATGTTATTTAGAAAAAGCGTCATCTTAATGTAAAACCATTTTAAATTATAAGCACCCAACCAGGTGTACATGAGCGGAGATGTGATGCATGAAAAGAAAAACCCTTGATTCAGCACCATGGATCTGGAGAACAATCAGTACGGTGTCCATTTTGGCAACGCTTCTGCTATTATTCGGTTTTGGTTATGCCATAAAAGACGTCATCTATCCTGAGGGGGATTCAGCTTTAGGGACCGGGCAGTCGACGAAAACACCGGCTGATGAGGCCAGCAAACCTGCAGCTCCAGTTGATGATGGTAAGATTCGAATGGCCGTTATTGGTGATTCTCTGGCTAGGGGCACGGGGGATGATGAAGGACTGGGCTTTGTAAGGCGTGCAGGGAATATTTTAAAGGAACAGGGACATGATGTTCAGGTTTTGAACAACCTGGGAGTCAATGGCCTGAGAACGGATGCATTACTAAGTAAACTGGATGAACAGGGTGTACGCTATGTACTCCAGCAGTCCAACTTTATTTTATTGTCCATCGGAGCTAATGATCTCTTTCAGGGTGGACAGGTATTGCAGGGTGAGGATCCGCCGACCGCCGAAAAGCTGGCTGCAGCATTGCCTGAAACGTCCAAGCGTCTCCAGGAAATCTTGAAGAAAGTTAAGGAGATCAATCCGGAAGCACAGATTGCGTACATAGGTTTATACAACCCCTTTGGTGATGTGAAGGAGCTGGAGGTTCCCGGTAATGCGGTTGTAGCTGCATGGAATGATGCTGCGCTCCAAATCTTGAACCAAGAGGATAAGATGACGCTTGTACCCACCTTTGATCTGTTTGAAAATCATCTGGGCGAGTATCTCTCATCCGATCACTTTCACCCGAATGGTGCAGGATACGAGGAGATTGCGGTTCGGATCGCGCAGGAATATCAGGCTGAAACACCGGCAGAAGGGAGCACGTACTAATGGCAGAGCCGCAGAGCGATTATGTACTGTCTGTGCAGCATCTTAAGAAAAAAATAGGACGCAAATGGATTATTAAAGATGTCACTTTTGAAGTGAAGCCCGGAGAAATTTTTGGTTTTCTCGGCCCGAACGGAGCGGGGAAAACAACAACCATCCGGATGCTCGTTGATCTGATCAAACCGACAGAAGGCAATATTAAAGTCTGTGGTTACGATGTGAATCGCGATCCTGAGCGTGCTCTTCAATATGTCGGTTCCATCGTGGAAAATCCGGAGGTGTATACATACCTGACAGGTTGGGAGAATCTGGAGCACTTTGCCCGGATGCAGCCTGGTGTTGATCACGCACGTATTCAGGAAGTGGTGGATATTGTCCGTCTGGATCAACGAATTCATGATAAAGTGAGAACCTATTCGTTAGGCATGCGCCAACGGTTGGGTATCGCCCAGGCCCTGCTTGGACGCCCACGTCTGCTGATTCTGGATGAGCCTACCAACGGACTTGATCCCAAAGGGATTAAGGAGCTTCGGGTGTTTATCAAACAACTTGCAAGCGAAGGGATGGCTGTATTTGTCAGCAGTCACCTGTTGAGTGAAATTCAGCTTCTGTGTGACAGGGTTGCGATTATAAGTGCAGGCCGCGTTCTTGCCGTTGGAGGCGTAGATGAATTAATTGAAGATCACTCCAAATTCGCCATTTGGCATCTCTCACCTCTGGAGGAGGGCAGAAAAATGCTGCTTGACGCAGGTATTGCGTTAGTGGATCGCCCTGCCGAGGTGATGGATGATACCATTATCGCAGGGCTTGGATCCAATGCGGTTGTTGCTGAAATGCACGAGGATCGCATATCGGGTCTAGTGAATCAGATGGTACAGGCAGGGATTCGGGTTGAAGGTGTACAGCGGGTTCAGCCGACACTGGAACAATTATTCTTAAAGATGACAGAAGGTGAATCCATTGAGTAATATCATGCCGCTCATCCGAAATGAAACGATTAAGATGGTGAAGAAGAAACGTCTTTATATTATATTTATTGTACTTGCGGTTCTGGTTCCGATGTTTACGTATGCTCAGATGAAATCTGCGGAAAATAACCGCGACAAGTTTGGTGGCGACTGGAGACTTGAACTTCAGCAGGCAATCACGGATAATCAAAATTCACTGGGCAGCGACCGGGTGCCTGAGGAATATAAAAAGTACCGCACGGTTTATATCCAGCAGATGCAATATTATCTGGAAAATGATGTGAATCCAGAGGAGCCCAATGGTGTAACCTTTACCCGGGAATTCATGAATAATGCCGTTGGCTTGTTTATTCCACTGCTTATTATGGCCATTGCCTCGGATCTGGTGTCGGGTGAGCGCACAACAGGTACCATCAAGATGCTGCTGACTCGTCCGGTCAAACGCTGGAAGGTACTGCTCAGCAAACTGGTCACCCTGATTATGTTTGTGTCTATAATCGTCGTATCTGCGTATATTATCTGTTACGTTATATCAGGTGCAGTATTCGGATATAAAGGTTTCGGCATGCCGATCTTTACCGGATTCAAGGTTGTGGGTACAGATGTGGATCTGTCTGCCGTACACGCCGTGGATCAATGGCTGTATCTTCTCATGCAGGCTGGATTGATATGGTTTGTGAGCGTCATTGTGGCCATTCTGGCTTTCATGGTATCCGTACTGGTTCGCAGCACGGCTGCAAGTATTGTTATTATGATGGCTGCGCTTATCGCAGGAACCATTCTCACGAATATGGCTGCCTCTTGGCAGTCAGCCAAATACCTGTTCATGGTTAATCTGGAACTTCCGGATTATTTGTCCGGCGGATTGCCACCGATTGAAGGAATGAATTTGGGTTTTTCCCTTATTGTGCTTAGTGTTTGGGGCATTGCCTCACTCATTGTGTCATTCCTTGTCTTTACGAAACGGGATATCTTGAATTAAAATGGACAAGGATAAGAAAACATCTGTTTGCATTTTAGGTATTTTTTCAGTTGCAAGTTAAGAAGGGGGAGCATGAATGGTCGAGCAAATCGATATGTCGGCAGGTTCGACAGGCGGAGGACAAGGGTCTTCAGGCTACGACGCGGACGACATTCAAGTACTTGAAGGACTGGTAGCGGTTCGGAAACGGCCCGGGATGTACATCGGCAGCACCAGTACTTCAGGTCTGCATCATTTGGTATGGGAAATTGTGGACAACGCTGTCGACGAGCATCTCGCCAAATTCTGCTCCAAAATCGATATCACGCTGCATAAGGACGGTTCTATTACGGTTCAGGATAACGGAAGGGGAATTCCGACAGGTATACATAAAACAGGGATTCCTACTCCCCAGGTCGTGTTTACGATTTTGCACGCAGGCGGAAAGTTCGGTGGATCAGGATATAAGAAATCAGGCGGACTGCATGGCGTAGGAGCTTCGGTTACGAACGCTTTGTCAGAGTGGCTTGAAGTCGAAATCTTCCGTGATGGCAAGATTCATCGTCAACGTTTTGAATATTGGCAGGACAAAAAGGGTGTCGAACATGTTGGAGAGCCGGTAACGGGACTCGAAGTACTCGGGAATACTAATCGGACAGGGACCAAAGTAACGTTTAAACCCGATATACGAGTCTTCCAAAATGGCATTCAATTGAACTATGATACACTGGCAGAACGGCTTCAGGAAATTGCATTTCTGAACTCGGGCCTGAAAATTGTTCTGAAAGACGAACGGTCAGGCAATCAGGATGAGTATATGTATGAAGGCGGAGCAAGCCAGTTTGTTGCGTATTTGAACGAAAATAAAGATGTGCTGCATGATGTCATTCACTTCTATGCGGAGAAGGACGACATCGAGGTGGAAGTGGCAATCCAGTATAACGCAGGGTATACCGAAACGCTGGCTTCGTTTGTTAACTCGATCCCGACCAGGGGCGGCGGTACACATGAGACCGGATTCAAGACGGCGTATACCCGTGTGATGAACGACTATGCAAGACGTACCAACATGATTAAGGAAAAAGATAAAAATCTTGAGGGTAATGATCTGCGAGAAGGCATGATGGCTGTCATCAGCGTAAAAATGTCCGAAGTCGAATTCGTTGGACAAACGAAAGATCAACTCGGTAGCGCTTCCGCTCGAAGTGCGGTCGATTCGGTCGTTTCGGAGAACATGCAGCGGTTTTTGGAAGAAAACCCGCAGGTGGCTCAGACGTTGATTCGCAAAGCGGTTCAGGCCTCGAAGGCAAGAGAAGCTGCACGCAAGGCCCGTGACGAGATGCGTACAGGCAAAAAGCGCAGTGAAAGTTCCAATCTGAATGGCAAGCTGACTCCGGCTCAATCCAAGGATTTTACCCGAAACGAGCTGTTTATTGTTGAAGGTGATTCCGCGGGAGGCTCGGCCAAACAGGGGCGTGATTCGAAGATTCAAGCCATACTGCCTCTGAAAGGAAAACCACTCAATCCGGAAAAAGCAAAGCTGGCGGATATCCTCAAAAACGAGGAATATCGTGCGATAACGGCTGCAATCGGAGCGGGGATTGGGACTGAATTTGCCGTTGAAGACAGCAATTATTCCAAAATCATAATCATGACCGATGCGGACACGGATGGGGCACATATTCAGGTGCTGCTGCTGACTTTCTTTTACCGTTATATGAAACCTCTGATTGACCAAGGTAAAGTGTTTATTGCACAGCCGCCATTGTATAAGCTCACCCGCAAGTCCGGTAAAATGGCAAGTGTTCGCTACGCTTGGACGGATGATGAGCTGGCGAATTACATGAAGGAGTTTGGAAACAACGTCGAACTTCAACGTTATAAAGGTCTGGGTGAGATGAATCCGGACCAGCTGTGGGAAACGACGATGAATCCGGAGACACGGACGCTGCTCAAGGTGGAGATTGTAGATGCTGCCAAAGCGGAGCGCCGTGTGTCAACACTTATGGGTGATAAGGTCGATCCGCGTAAACGCTGGATTGTAGAGAACGTCGACTTTACAGAGTACGAAGAATAGAAGGTGCTTGGAATGAGTCTATCAGAACAATTTTTGCCGGCCTTTCTCGAAGAGGTCGTCGGTGACCGGTTCGGTCGCTACTCCAAATATATTATTCAGGATCGGGCCATTCCCGATGTTCGGGATGGGTTAAAACCCGTGCAGCGTCGTATTCTATACGCCATGTACGATTCCGGTAATACGCCTGAAAAGCCTTATCGTAAATCTGCAAAAACCGTCGGTGATGTGATGGGTAACTACCATCCCCATGGTGACTCATCCATCTATGATGGTATGGTGCGGATGGCACAACCTTGGAAAATGGGCCATGTGCTCGTAGACGGTCATGGTAACTGGGGATCACAGGATGATGACCCGGCTGCAGCGATGCGGTATACAGAGGCCCGATTGTCGCCGATCGCCATGGAGATGCTGCGAGATATCGAGAAACGGACCGTTCTGTTTAAGGACAATTTCGATAATACAGCCAAAGAGCCGGTTGTGCTGCCATCTCGTTATCCCAACCTACTGGTTAATGGCGTAAGTGGGATTTCTTCCGGCTTTGCAACCGAGATACCAACGCATAATCTGCGTGAAGTCATTGATGCCTGCATCGCAGTGATGGAAAAACCATCGATTGAGCTGGACGAGATCATGATGTTCATGAAAGGCCCGGATTTTCCTACAGGCGGCTTAATCATGGGTGGCGAAGGTATTCTGGATGCTTATCGGACAGGCAAAGGAAGAATTTACATTCGCTCGAAAACGGATATCGAGAATATGCGCGGTGGCAAACAGCAGATTGTCATCACTGAGATTCCATATCAGGTGGTAAAATCCAGACTTGTTACAGCCATGGAGAATATTCGACTTGAGAAAAAAGTAGAAGGTATTGCCGAAGTTCGCGATGAGAGTGGACGTGACGGTCTGCGTATCGTGGTTGAATTGAAAAAAGAAGCGGATGCGCAAGGTATTCTGGCTTATTTACTGAAAAAAACCGATCTTCAGGTAACCTACAATTTTAACATGGTTGCCATCGTGAACAAGGCACCTCAACAGCTTGGGTTGAAATCCATCCTGGAAGCCTATATTGCCCATCAGCGTGAGGTTGTGACATTCCGGACCAAGTATGAGCTTGAGAAAGCGGAAGACCGTGCACACGTGCTGGAGGGTCTGGTCAAGGCGCTGAACATTCTTGATGAAGTTATCGCAGCAATCAAGGCATCCAAAAATCGCCAGGACGCGCAAAATAATCTGATGTGGATGTTCGGATTCTCGGAGCGCCAGGCGGATTCAATCTTGACGCTGCAGCTGTACCGTTTGACCAATCTGGAGATCACATCCCTCCAGAAGGAGCTTGACGATCTGATGAAAAAGATTGCCCAGTTACGCTCCATTCTGGATAGCGATCGCAAGCTAATTGGTGTCATCCGCAAAGAATTGATGGAGATCCGGGAGAAATACGGGATCGACCGTCGTTCGGCCATTCAGGGTGAGGTGGAAGAACTTAAGGTTAATCTGGAAGTCCTCGTCAACGCGGAAGATGTATTTGTTACATTATCCAAAGAGGGCTATGTGAAACGTACGGGCATGCAGTCCTTTACTCGTTCAGGCGGCGAGCGCAACGGAAGCGGTGTAAAGGAAGGCGACTATATTTCACAGGTGCTTGAAGTTAATACGCTTGAAAACCTGCTCGTGTTCACGCAAAAAGGCCAGTACTTTTTGCTGCCTGTTCACCAGGTGCCGGAATTCAAGTGGAAAGATCCCGGAACAGCCATTGTCAATGTCATCCCGTTAGCGAAGGATGATCGTATCGCAAGTGTGCTCGCAGTCAAGTCCTTCGAAGAAGAAGGTCACAGTCTCGTCTTCGTTACACGTAAGGGACAGGTGAAGCGTACTGAGCTGAAAGAGTACATCACCAAACGTTCCGGAGCTGTAGCTGCTTGCAAAGTGGGTAAGGACGATGAGGTATTGTCGGTACATCTAAGCACAGGTGGCAAGGATATTATGCTGATCACCAAGGAAGCGATGGCGATCCGTTTCCGTGAAGATGAGGTCAATCCAATGGGACGGGTATCCGGAGGGGTTCGTGGTATTCAGTTAAAAGAGACGGATGAGGTCGTTTCTGCCTTATGGGTAGAAGGAGATGAGGGCGAGATTGCCGTGCTGTCCGACTTGGGCTACGGTAAACGTTCGCTGCTGCTGGACTATGCATTGCAAAGTCGCGGAGGCAAAGGTATTGCCACATTCGAATTCAAAGAAGGCAAGCGTGTGAAACCGAACGGAAGCCGCATAGCTGGGGCATTCTATTGCAGGGAACAACGAAACGTAACGGTAATGACCAAAGAAGGGCAGGCGTATCCGATTTCTTCTGAAGGTGTACCGATTACGGAACGCAAACATATTGGCAAGCTGCTGGTTCATGTGGATAAACAGGATGAAATCGTGGAACTTCTCATGAATTTCGATGAAAATCAGCCAGCATCAACATCGTAAAATGAGTAAATAGACTTTTTGCACAGCAGTTGACTCTGTCGTGCAAAGAGTCTTTTTTTGTTGTTCAAACTCGGATTAAAAGAGGCTGTCCATGCGAAGTTTAACAACCTTCGTCGATTACGGTCGATCGCTGGGAAATTGAAAAAATGCAGCAGGAATGCGGGTTTTTAGAGCGAAAAGTTAAGCTAGTGAAGTGAAAAACCGGGTTGCAGAGAGGAGCGATTCAAGATGTATAATTCCGATTTTGCCAAGTGCTGGTCAAGGCTCACCAAGGACTATAAGCTGCATATGGATCAGGAACTGGCCCCCTCTTTAACAGAGGCACAGCTGGCTGTATTGGAGGTTCTTGAGGATCATCAGAAAATGAAGCCATCCGATCTGATTCCTTTTTTGGCTACAACACCTGCGGCCGTAACCATGCTGCTTGACCGTATGGAAAAAAACAATTTGATCCGCAGAGATCGGGATGATAACGATCGAAGAATTGTGTGGGTATCCTTATCTGACAAGGGACGAATGGAGACAGAACGTGGCGTTGCCATTCGAAATGATTTCATGAATTCCGTACTTAGCAATATTTCAATGCACAACCAACAGCTGCTTGTCTATCTACTGGGTAAGATGACAGCACCCAAAACAAAGGAGCATGCGTTGTCCTCCACATCCTAATGACAATGATGGACAGGGGCTAATTCATGATGATATGATTTAAAATTAATGCTATACCATAGCACTCCTGCGGATACAAGCTGGAGTGCTATGGTATTTTATTTTGGCTGGAGTGAATTGATTTGTCTGTCTCATAGGGCAATGAATTATTTCAGAAAATTCATATGTAAAGAGTTGACTATGTCATTATTTTTGTTATAATAAATAATTGTTCCCCTGATATTTCGTGTGCGAAATATTATATTCCAAAAGTAAAAAGGGTGAATTAATGATTGATACGTATGAAGTATTCTACATTATCAATTCGTTCCGGCAAGTGAATCAAATGCTGTTTCGGGCATTCTGGAATGAAAACAAGCAGATTGAGTTAACTTCGATTCAATTTATGGTGTTATCCATTTTGAAGGAGCGTCCTTCCATTGGCATCAACGAGGTGGCTGAGCTCTGCCATATGGGCAGCAGTTCCATGAGTGCTGTGGTTGAACGTCTGGTCAAGGGTGAATACATAGTCCGGACACGTTCCCATTCTGATCGCCGATCCGTCATGCTGCAAATTACGGATAAAGGAGATAAGGCACAGCAGGAAACACACCAGTTGTGGATGGAAAGAGTATCTCCCATATTGGATATTCCAAAAGAAGATCTTGAGCATCTGCTAAGAATTCATACTCAAATGATTGAAAAGTTAGAAGGAAGAGAGATGAACAACCCATGAGTACTACCGCTGCAGCTCCATCCTCTGCGATGGACAACATTAAGAAGGGACCGATTGTAGCCGCGCTGCTAATTGGTGCATTTGTAGCCTTCTTGAACCAAACCCTGATGAACGTGGCTCTTCCTAAAATCATGGAAGATCTCGGTATCGGGGCGAATACAGCCCAATGGCTGACAACGGGATACATGCTTGTCAATGGCGTGTTAATTCCGGTTACGGCTTATCTGATTGCCAGATTTTCAACACGTCAGATCTTTATTACGGCAATGACGTTATTTACATTAGGAACACTCGTCTGCGGAATTAGTCCGAATTTCTCCATTCTGATGGTTGGTCGTGTGATTCAAGCGGCAGGCGCAGGTATTCTGATGCCTCTGATGACTGTCGTTTTCCTGACCATTTTCCCGATCGAGAAACGCGGTCAGGCCATGGGTACAATGGGGATTGCCATGATCCTTGCTCCGGCCATTGGACCAACGCTTTCCGGTTATGTCGTAGAACATTATTCCTGGAGACTGCTGTTCTACATCATCTTGCCATTCTCCGTGATTGCAACAGCAATCGGTATTGCATTTGTCAAAAATGTAACCCGTCAATCCAAACCGAAACTCGATTATCCAGGCGTTGTTTTGTCCACACTTGGATTTGGTAGCTTGTTGTACGGCTTCAGTGATGCTGGTACAGATGGATGGGGAAGCGCAATTGTTATCAGCTGTCTGGTCGTAGGTGCCATATCGCTGATCCTGTTCGTAGTTCGTCAACTGACAACGGATCATCCACTGCTGGAATTCCGTATTTTCAAATACAACATGTACACATTAACTACGATTATTAATATGCTTGTGACCATGGCGATGTTTGCCGGCATGATTTTGCTTCCGATTTTCCTGCAAAATATTCGCGGCTTCTCACCAATTGAATCAGGTTTGCTCATGATGCCTGGTGCGATTCTGATGGGGATTATGTCTCCAATCACTGGCCGTATCTTTGACAAAGTTGGTGCTCGCTGGCTGTCCGTTGCAGGTCTTGCGATTACTGCAATTACGACATGGGGGCTAAGCCGCCTGTCCATTGATACAACATATGGCTACATGATGTTTATCTATACTGCACGTATGTTCGGTATGTCGATGTTGATGATGCCGATTCAGACTGCCGGCTTGAACCAACTGCCACAGCGTTTGAATGCACACGGTACAGCAATGTCCAACACACTTCGTACGGTTGCTGGTGCGATTGGTACAGCCATTCTGGTTACGATCATGAGCAGTAAATTGAAATCCCACCTGGCAGATACGCTTGCTTTGGGACAGATTAATCCTGAGGATCAAGCTGCTATGCTCGGTGCTACGGCAGATGCAACCATCTACGGGGTAAACTACGCATTTACGGTAGCTACCTGGATGACCGTTGCCGCAATGCTTCTGGCGTTCTTTATCCGTAAGACGAAGCCGGCGATTGAACCGACACCGGTGGAACAGCATCAAAAAGCGAATGCAACAGCTTAAAAATATTATTGGTATCATCGTTTAATATTCATACGATCTACGCTTTATACAAAGCGATTGAATGAGAGAGAGCCTCGGCAGTTTGAACTGCTGGGGCTCTTTTTGTATTGGAGAGTGAATATGAATTATTCCTGGTTATCTGATAAACCGTCAAGAAATACAGGCCCAGGATCATATCCAAACTGCTGGAGGTTAATGGTTCCATTCAGCTGAAATTCAACACCTTCGCTGATGAGCTCGGTCTCCTGCATCAAGCGAGAGTGTTCATCCGGAATGGCTATCTCTCCTTTGGCGTTAACAACACGATGCCAGGGAAGTCGCTCCTTGCGGCTCATGGAGTGAAGAATGCGCACAACCTGCCTTGCAGCACGGGGGCTGCCCGCAAGAGCGGCTATCTGGCCATAGGTCATGACTTTGCCTTCCGGTATAGATGCAATAATGGCCACGACTTGTTTAGTGAACGGTGTCATTAGGATGCAAACTTCCTTTCTCCATCTCAGGAGTAATGGCTCTTTTCTCTATAGATCTTCGTCTTATCTTGAATGGTCGTAATACATTGTCGTTTCGATCAAGATACATTGTTAAAAAAACCGTGTACCCAGAATATAGATTCGGATACACGGTTTGTCCATTATTCTTTAAACGCATCCTCATACAAGCCAGATGGCCATTCCGCCCATGGGAACTCGCGGGGAGGTAGCGATCTTAATGTGATCTCTTCCTTGGTTACCGGGTGCGGAAAAGCCGCGATGGCAGACCAGAGAGCGATCTGCTGGCCGGGCTTGTTCACACCAGCACCGTACTTCTGATCTCCAAACAAGGGACAGCCAGATTCTTTCATTTGAACTCGAATCTGGTGCGATCTTCCGGTATGAAGTTCGATGTGTACCAGACTGTATCGATCCGTTTGACCGATAACCTGGTAATCCAGAACAGCTTCTTTACCGCCGGGGGTACCTTTTGGTACAGCTGTTACTGTGTTGGTTCGCGCATCTTTCAGCAAAGTATGTCTCAACGTACCCTTCTGCGCAGGTAGTTTACCATGAACGACGGCAGCGTATATTTTGCGGAAATGTCGTCCGCGGACCGTTTCAGACAATCTGGAAGCCGCCTTGGAGGTTTTGGCAAAAATCATTGCGCCTCCAACGGGGCGATCCAGCCTGTGAACCAGACCGAGATATACATTACCAGGTTTATTGTACCGTTCCTTCAAATCCTGCTTCAAGAGCGTGAGCAGATCGGGGTCTCCCGACGCATCCTCCTGGGTGGGGACATTAACAGGTTTCGTAATGCCTAACAGGTGATTATCCTCATATAGTACAGGAATATCACCTGATGGCTGTACGTGATCAGACATCATGACTCCCAGCGGCCCAGAATGCCGCAAGGCAGGTCCAAACCACTGCGTGTAATCGGCAGACCGATTTCACCTGCAGTAATGCTGCCTCCGTATTGAGCAGACATCGTCATCGTCAGCATGTTGCGCAGAACTGTGGATGAGATACCAGTAGTGTAGGAATTAACCAGCATGAATAGTGGGTTATCCGACAAAATGCTCATGCAAGATTTCAAGAAGGGGTAGAGGTTCTCTTCCAGCTTCCACGTCTCTCCGTTAGGTCCCCGCCCGTAGGACGGAGGATCCATAATAATCGCATCGTAACGGTTACCACGGCGCTGTTCACGTTGTACGAATTTGAATACATCATCTGTAATAAAACGAACAGGGCGGTCTGCAAGACCCGAGAGTTGAACGTTCTCCTTGGCCCACTGCACCATGCCTTTGGCTGCATCCACGTGAACTACCGAAGCGCCGGCATAAGCTGCAGCAACCGTCGCACCGCCCGTGTAGGCAAAGAGGTTAAGTACGGAGATGGGCCGTCCTGCATTCGAGATTTTATCCATCATCCAGCTCCAGTTGGCAGCTTGTTCAGGGAACAGGCCTGTATGCTTGAAGCTGGTCGGTTTGATGTGAAATTTAAGGTTTTCGTATCCGATGGTCCAGCGTTCCGGAATTGGCTTCTTCATATCCCAGCTGCCGCCGCCGGAAGAGCTGCGGTGATAGTGACCATGCACCTGGCGCCATTCATTGGTTTCTTTTTCGAGAGGCCAAATAATCTGTGGATCGGGTCTGCGCAAGATGACATCGCCCCAACGCTCCAGTTTCTCGCCGCCTCCTGTATCGATTACTTCATAGTCCTTCCAGTTCGATGCTACGTACATAGTCGTTTATCCATCCTTCAAAAGTCATTTGGATACTATTGTACAACAAAAAAGGGGCTGTACGCCAGTTGGGGTGGGCAGAAGGGACTTTGGTTGTGTTGAATTTGCTGTGTAGCCATATACGAAAAATGAAGAAAAGATGAAAATTTAATTTGACAATGATAATCATTATCACATATGATTTTGATAATTCAGATATCCTTATGAACTGCATGATCTAGATGACTAAATTAAAGTGAGGGAAAAATAGATGGCTAAATTGTTGGTGGCTTATGCGAGCATGACTGGAAATACGGAAGAAATTGCAGAGCTGATTGTAGAAGGAATTACACAGGGAGGGCATGAGGCAGTCCTCAAGGATGTAATGGATTGCAATGCAGCGGACGTGCTTGAATATGATGGTTTCCTGATAGGGGTATACACATGGGGAGACGGGGAACTGCCAGATGAATTCCTTGATTTTTACGAAGAACTGGATGAACTGGACCTGAGTGGCAAACGAGCGGCTGTCTTCGGCAGCGGTGACACATCTTATGAACAATTTTGCGGAGCAGTGGATCTTGCAGCTGCGAAGCTGCAGGAGCGCGGGGCGGAAGTATCTCCAGAGATGCTGAAGATTGAGTACAGTCCGATGGAGCAGGAGAAGGATACATGCCGTGAATTCGGTAAACGCTTCGCTGCTGCCGGATTACAGGTGTCCTAGAAACCATGTTGAAACCTAATGTTCAGGCAGCCGTTCAGCCGAGAGGTACGGACCATTCGGAGAGACTGCTTGAGGATTATAAATTGGAGGAGATGCTTCGCAGCCCGCATCGATTCATTCGCCCAGAATCGGAGGCTGCAGAGCGTGCCCCGCTGCAATGGAGACACCGCGTTCAGTATGCGGTCAGTCATGCGGTTAATGCCTTTTATAGTATGGACCCCGATGTGCGCAAGGAGGTTCCGGTACAATATCTGCTGGAAAAGTGGTGGCCGAAAAAGGCAGCAGGTTTCGACTCCATCCTTCATTACTGGGATGTGAAAAATAAAGTCATTGATGAACTATCATTGGCAATCGCCATGAACGATGACTTGAAGCATCCCATGATTCTGTTTGAACAGTGGAAAACCGAAATTCCTGCACTTTCCATGCACTTGTCGATGATTTTCCAGACAGCTTGGCAACCGGAAGGGTGGGACTCTCTGTTGCTTCAGAAATTCATGGTGGTCCACGATCCAAACGTAGTTGAAGCTTTTCAGCATATGGCCAGTGTGTTTTGCTGGGAAGCCTTCGGGAAGCTGCCTGGCATGATTGAAATTTACTGTTTGCTCGAAGGTCGTAAAATTCGATTCATTCCGGGACGTCAATCCCTGATTCGTTCAATGGATTACATTAGGCTTGTTCGTGACAGTATCCCGCAAACGGAAAATTCGGCAACGGAACATTTCACCTCCCGTGATAAAGCCCGGATACATGAGGAAGTGGACCGAAGAAGAAGTGAAGTAGAGCCCAAGAAAAACTGGCTCATGTAGATCTGCATGAAGAGTGTCTGACAGAAAGTGAAGATAAAGGAGGAGCGACACAATGTTAACCGGTGTGAATCAGTTGGGGAGTGGCAAGAAGCGTGCAGGAAGCTGCGAATTCAGCCCGCTTCCGGTACCACAATCGGTGATTGGACGTTTGCTGGATGAGGCAGACCCTTCCTTGTACGTGATGAGTTCTAAACCCTGGCGATTTATGCTTTTTGCTGGAGAAGGGCGCCAGCTCTATCTGGAAGCGGTCAGACAGAGCTATCCTCCTCACTTGGCAGACCGATATGGTGACTGGGCCGCATATCAATATACAGAAGCCATCCCTGCGCATCTGATTGTTGTTGCACCAACCAACAATCAAGAGGATCATATACTGCCTGCAAAAGCCTGGAGCAGGCGATTCTCCATGCTGGCAGCAGAACAGGGACTGCATGCCGTTTGGAAAATGAATGATTATCAGCAGCACCCCGTTTTTATGAATCTGATGGGCTTAACCAGTGAAGAGCAGGTATTAGGAGTCTTTCACATCGGTTACGGAGACCAGCCTGCATTAAGAGATGTGGATGTTAGCAGACCAGCCTCTGAACTGATGACAGTCTACGACCATCTGGTTTAAAACGCTGCCTCTTAGGCGAACAGAAATTAACGATGCGTGTCTTCCAGAAAACGGCTAACTAGCTGGCGGTACGTGTCTACGCCAGAATAGGTCAAGTACAAGCGGTTGGATACGGTAATACTGTTCCCGAAGAAAAAACGTTCGAATTGGGTCTGTCTGCCACCGAATGAACCTGCACCGAGCTCCCAGATCAAACGGAAAAGGGAAGTGCGCTGCTGTGCTGTCATATCCGTTCCTCTCAGGTAGATGTCCAAATGCGTTGCTGCATCCGTTTTGAATTCTTCCTCCTGAGGCACCATAATCATCCCGCTTGAGGCCATTAGCTGGATGATTTCAATCATCTCGGGATACAGCTTCGGATATAGTATATTGGCAGCCATCAGTGGCTGTGGTGCAGGCAGTATAAAACCTCGACCATCTGGCACGGCGCCAGCTTCAGCAGCGATGGCTAACGCCTTAAGAGACTCGAGTCCGGCTAGTACACGTGCCGTTTTCTCAACGACGTGTGCTTCGGAGGCGAGGTCAAGCGTATCGGTGAGCAGCTGAAGTGTTCCCAGGATGAATTCAGTTTTGGCAATATATCGGCATAAAACCTGATGTCCTGCGTGTATGTGGAAGTTGCTTCCGTTAAATAAACGCGAGGACATTTCTTCGTTTCCAGCAAAGAAAATCCGATCATGGGGCACTAAGACATGATCAAAAATGACGATGTTATCCATCTCTTCGTATCTGGAGCTGAGCGGGAAATTAAAGCGGGATTCAGATGCGTAGGTATCCCGACATACGAGGGTGATGCCTGGAAGATCGTTAGGCACGGCAAACGCGAAGGCAAACGGATTTTCATCGTCAAAAGGGGCTGGTGAGGGTGACGGGTATACAAAAATTTCATCACATGTAGCACCCTGTGTAGCCATCATGAATGCCCCGGTGATGATAAGACCATCTTCAGTACGTTCAACCACCTTGGCTGCGATTGCATCCTCGGTAGCATCCATCTGCCCGGATATTTTGCTGGCGTGTGGTTGTATAAAGGCATGAGAGAGGGTAATATCATTGTCACGACAGAAGGCATAGTAGTTCCTCAGATTTTCAGCGTACTGCGGAGATAACTCGTTAAGGAGCTCCGCTGCAGTGTAGAATGACATGATGGCCGTGTTCATATAATCGGGTGACCGACCCAGAAACCCGTGATGAACGTTTGACCAGACACTCATCGCTTCACGCCGTCTCCGCAGATCATCAACTGTGGTGGGCGGCAGAAATGACAGTCCCACCGGTTTCCCGTCTACGGGGGATTCGTACGTCATCTTACCTGCAAGCAGCGGATCTGATTGCATGTCGTAGAGTTGCGCTTGTGTCTCCATGAGGCCTTTGAAAGCAAGATGTTCTGATCTTTTACCCGTAACGAGTTCTCCCTTATACCAACAGGGGACACTCTGGGAATTGATTCGTTCAATGTACTGCTTGCCACTTTTAACAGGCATCGTTATTCACCTCTTGGATCTAATCGTTCATGGGCAGATAGACTGCTCTCGTAGTTTACGTAGGCAGCCTTCTTTATGTGCATCCTGACAGAGGAATAACGAACTTGGCAAAAAGGGCTTGATAATAATTATCATTCTTGTTACAATACAAAAAGAAAAAGGAACCGGCCAGGGCTCCTTTAACTTAAAACAATGGTAAAGTCTTTATTTTACTTCAAAGGTTTTGCAGTCTGTTTCAGCAGACTTGCTTGCTTCTTGTGAACTGTGGCTCACGATATAAATCGAATCAGCATTACATTTGTTCTCTTCAGCCCAGTGAACACAGGAATTTACTTCACACAATACGTCTTTTGCCATGATTAATAACCTCACTTTTGAGTTAGATTACATTCGTTGGTATAAAGATAATTCCGACTTACCAAGTTGCCGCTTGAAGTTCGGAACATTTTGTCCTCTTAATAAAGAGGGCTTATTTGCGTTATACACAACGATGCACTTTCAGAATAGCAAATTTGGGCAACGCATGCAACATGTGCAATGCATATACAACGCTTTTTGCGCGAGCGAGGAAGACTGACTTTGCAAAAAGGCGGTCGTATGTTATGATTAAATAGTAATAATTACGATTAAACGGAAGTTCAATAAGAAACTCACAACAAATTTCCAAAAAACTATTATTAAGTCGTTTAAAGTGATGTTTATAAATCATAGTTGATCGTGACCTCTTTATTCGGTTTCTCAAACATCAATTCCTTAAGGCTTGGAGATTCGCAGCTTACTCTCCTGGCATAAACGGAAGGAGAGTTATTCAAACATGAGCAAAACAAATCATATGAACCGTATTCCCCGTGCCAAGGGAATGGATATGGCTGCTTTTTATTCACCGAAAGAGTGTACACGCAAAGTAAAGCACATTGTCTTCTCACAGGAGAACGAGCGTATCATCGAGGAATTCCTGACCATTCTCGGTATGAAGGAACGCTTTGTGGAGCATGATGTTTCCATGCCAAACAAATTGGTCATGTTTGGTCCTCCTGGCACGGGGAAGACTTTAACGGCATCCTACCTGGCCTCTCGGCTTAATCTCCCACTGGTTTTAGTACGTCTGGACGCAATCATTCACAGCCATTTGGGAGAGACGGCTACGAATGTACGTAAACTTTTTGAGTATGCACGTCTGAATCCCTGTGTGTTGTTTTTGGATGAGTTCGATGCCATTGGCCGCACCCGGGAGAGCAATGATGAAGTGAAAGAGATGGCCAGGGTAGTTAATACCTTGCTGCAGTGTCTGGATGAATTCGATGGCGATAGCGTACTGGTGGCAGCCACCAATTTGGAAACCCAACTGGATCATGCCGTATGGCGTCGATTTGATACCAAAATAACGTATGCCATGCCGGATGAAGAGAGCAGGCAGCGATATATCAACAAACTGGTTGGACAATTTGAGCATCAGCCAGACCTGAAAACCTATATGTGCAAGCAGTTAAAAGGGTGCAGTTACGCCGATGTGGAGCAGATTGTGCTCAAAGCCAAACGGAAAGCGATTATTATGGACAGCCCATTGCATGAACAATTGATAACTGATGCATATGATGAGTATATGCCGCGATTATTATCTACATAGAAGCTGAGCGGAACATTACTGTCCGATAAACAAAATATAATGAAACAGCCCTGCCAGGGATCCATTCAGGAACCCGGGCCGGGCTGTTCTGCTGTTTAAGATGTTTTAAGCATTTGCTGGTGAACGGTACGCTTTTTCGGGAGTGGTTGCTTCAGGTGTCTTCCAGCGTGGCAGTTTCAGCGTAAACTGACTTCCTTTTGGGCTGCTTGAGGTGAGGGTCAGATCTCCACCTTGTGCTTGAGCAAGAAGGCGGCTGTAGGTGAGCCCAAGTCCCAATCCCCGAGACTGACGCTTTTTGAGCTCGCCTCGGTAGAAACGTTCAAATATTTTGAATTGATCTTCCTCGGCAATTCCTGTTCCGTTGTCCAGTACGTCTACGTAGAGATAGTTTTCTTCAGCACGCAGGCGAATCTCGAACAATGTGGTTTGTCCCGAAGCAGTGGCCTGCAAACCATTATTCAGCAGATTGACGATAATTTGCTGAATCCGCAATGCATCACCGATCGTATACAGTGCCCCCGCAGGTACATGCATTGCAACTTCCGGTGATTGATCCTCGTAAGCGATTTTCCACTGGTAAATAATCTCCCCAACCAGCAGACTCAGATCGACGCGCTCATGGCGTACGGCAACACTGCCTGCACTCATGGCATTATAGTCCAGAAGATCAGCCACCATGCGTTCCATACGTTCGGATTCTTTTAAGGCGATATCGAGAAACTCTTTGCCTTCCTGCGGGCTAACAATATCATCTCGAACAGCCATAACCAGTCCTTTGATGGAGGTAACCGGGGTTTTCAGCTCATGGGTAACGCCTGCCAGTGAGAGATTACGCCATTCCTCCAGCTGCTGTAATCGCAGGGACATTTCACGAAAAGAATGGACGAGTTCATTCATTTCCTGCTCCCTGGTGTCCAGATTCAGGTTTACATCATAATTGCCGGTTCGAATCTGCTCTGCGGCATGTGCAACCTGGCGAATGGGTTTGGACAGCTTGCGGGACAGAAGATAGATCGTAAACCAGCCACACAGAATGAGAGCAGCAAACAGCAGACCTACAATCAGCAGAGTGTCGGGACTGTAAGTTATGGCTTTTTTGGACTGCAGCACCCATACTTTACCCAGCGTCTGGTCGGCATCCACTACATTGACGGTTACACCCGCAAATTTGTGGTTTCGCGGCTCCGACAGATCATCTGACAGTCTAGTGTAAACTTCCTGCTGGGTCATTTTCGGTTTGGAATAGATCAATTGATTGTTGTTGTCGAGAATCATGATACAAAAATGATTATCGGTATTAAAAAGCTTGGTACGCTTGTCCACCAATCGATCCAGATCAGGAGGAATGTGCAGTTTGTTTTCAGTCCCGGATACCTTCTCCGCAATTTCAAGACCCAGAAGCTCAGCGGTTTTGAGACCTTTCTCCAGGGAAGTGGTCCTGATCCAGTAGAGTGCCCCTGCCACAATTATGATGAAGCCGATACAGAGGATCAGAAAATATTGAAGTGTCCAATAGGAGAGAATGGAAGTTTTTCGTTTAGGCGTTTTACGGCTTAGTTTGCGATCCAAAATTGATACCCCATTCCCCTTAAAGTCCGGATTTCTCCTGTTTCTGGCAGCCAGTGGGAGAGGGCCTGACGCAACCGTTTAATGGAAAGATCCACAGCCCGGTCGCTTCCGTCATATTCCATGCCCCATACCTGCTCAATGAGATGCTCCCGGGTGAACGTTCGATTTGGATATTCAGATAGGAACATCAGCAGCGACAGGTCGCGAGGCGTTAACGCCACTTCTGCACCATTCAGCAGTACCTGTTTAGCTGCCAGATCAATGACCAGATTGCCGAAATAACGTTTACCTTCCCCTTCTGCTGTCCAATGTGGATTGCGGCGAAGTACGGCATTAACTCTTGCAACCACTTCCTCCGGCACGAAGGGTTTGCTCATATAATCGTCGGCACCGGCATTCAGCCCATTGAGACGGTCCTGAATGTCGTCCAGTGCCGTTAGCATAATGACAGGGCAAGGGCTTTTTTCACGAATCACCCGCAGCAGATCCCAACCATCCATCCCTGGCAGCATGACATCGAGCAGAACCAGGGCGGGTACGTCAGAATCAAATAAAGTGAGAGCAGTGGGTCCATCTGCTGCATGACGGACATCAAAACCCGCTTTTCTCAGATAAGCAGCCAGCACACGAGCAATTGCCTGCTCATCCTCAACGATAAGTATGGATTTCAAGAAGGTTTCTCCTTTCACGACATAAGCTTGTGTACTGATTTTACATGAGCAGGGCCCTAAAGCCAATTAGGCAAATATTTTCAGAAAAAAGAATGAGGCTTTCATCCTTTTTGACGTCATCCTGACACATTGGGTTGATAAGATTCTTGCAACAACCAACTATACAATGACCAATTGGAGGAGATAGAGATGAATAAAAAGACAAAAACATGGGTGATATCCGGAGTTGCTGCAATCGTAATTCTTGGGGGCGGAGGTTACTATGTCGCTAACAGTTATATGGGGAATAACGTAGATATTGAGCAGGTACTACCAGCAAGCACCGCAGCATCCACAACGGATGCAGGCACAGGTACGACGGTTGCAAATGAAGCAGCAAGCGCGGAGCAATTAAACGGGGATTGGACCATCAGCGAAGGCTCGAAGGTGTATTTCTCGGTAACGACATCACAGGAGACTGTCAATTTTGTGGACGAGCAGGTAAGTGGAACCTGGGCGATTAATGTGGACGATGCTTCCCAGATGAAAGCGGAAGGTCAGATTGAGATGAGCGGAATTGATTCGGGTAACGGTCAGCGCGATGGTCATGTGAAAGAAGCTGATTTCTTCGATGTTGGCACACATCCGCAAGCGACTTTTACCGCTACTTCTTTTGAAGGCATTCCAGCGGAATGGACTGCAGGACAAACCGTGGATTTTAAAATGAACGGTACCCTTACGGTTAAAGGCGTCGAAAAAGAGGTTACTTTTGATGCAAAGGCCGCCTATGAAAATGATCAGGTACTGCTGTCTGCAACGACAACAGTCACTTTCGAAGACTTCGGTATGGAGAATCCTCACTCGGTTGTGTTATCCACAGAGAATGATATTCAGGTCCAACTGGAACTGAAGCTTGACAAATAAATGATTTGTGAGTGAAAAAATGAGGCGCGGATCCTGATTCAAAATAGGATTACTGTTGCTCCGATCTCATCAGAAGGAATAATACAATGAATACACCTGTCCCAGATGCCGTAGGCAAAGGGGCAGGTTTTTTTGCGTTAAGGCGTTGTTCTAACACAGGAGGAGCAGAGAGACTTCACGGTTGGAATGGTTCGGCTAGCAGCAAATGATATTAAACTGTTTGAATAACTGCTGTTTCCTTTGGAAAATGCCGTGTTCCGGCTCGCTGTGAAGCGCTTACAATAATATAGATTTCATCAATGATTCAATGATGTTCAGGTGTTATAAAAAGGGGGAGATCAAGAGTGAACAAGAAATACATAAGCGGCTGCCTGGTCTTATTCATGCTGTTCTGTGAGCTCGGCTTCTGGGTACGTCCGGCTGGGGCAGCAGGGGTAAACGTTGCATTGAATAAACAGGTTACCGTGAGTGCAGAGGATCTGCAATACAATGGCAACAAGGAAAATGCCGTGGACGGCAGCGCCGATACCAAATGGAGTGCAGACAGCAGAATTGAAGCGGAGCAGTCTCATTGGTTAATGGTCGATCTGGGAGGAACGTACCAGGTATCGGGAGCTGAAGTGACATGGAAAGATAAAGGCCAGGTGGTTAAGTATCATGTTGAAGTGTCAGCAGATGGCGCTGAATGGACAACAGCTGCGGATCACCGAACGAACGAAATAGCCGAAGACATCGCGAAGGTGAGTTTTCAGGCTAACGACGTGAGGTATGTGAAGGTTACGATTCCATATTATGCTGGACCAGATTGGTGGCCAGGCATTGCCGAATTGAAAGTCTGGGGGCAAGAAGAGGGGCTTACGCCAGAACTCATTACATCGTATTCTCCAATTAATATTTCCACCTTAAAAGGGGTTGCACCCGTAATGCCTGCTGAAGTGCAGGCTCATTATTCAAATGGAAAGACGGCAGATGTTCCCGTATCATGGAACGCGATAGATCCGATTCAGTATTCTTCCGTTGGAAGCTTCACCGTTACAGGGGATGTATATGGAGCGCCTACTCAACCGGTGGCTGATATTCAGGTTGGGGGATACCGGAATGATTTTGTACGTGGAGTGGACATCTCAACCTTAACGGCAATTGAAGACAATGGCGGTAAATATCTGGACAGTAATGGGACGGAAAGGGATCTGCTCGACATCTTTAAGGACCGCGGCGTCAATTATGTTCGTCTCCGTCTGTGGAATGATCCACAAAAATCAGGTGGGTATAATGATAAAGATGATGTAATTCGACTTGCTAAACGTGTTAAGGAAAAGGGAATGAAGATCCTGCTGGATTTCCATTATTCCGATGAGTGGGCCCATCCAGGTCAGCAGCTTCGACCAAAGGAATGGGAGGGCTTATCCTTTGAAGAACTGAAACAGGAGGTATTCAATTATACGTCTGAGGTCGTAGGTGAGATGAAATCGTCGGGTGCCATGCCGGATATGGTTCAGATCGGGAACGAAATTAACAGCGGCGTTCTGAACGGCCTGAACAGCAATGTGAATTTTGATGAGAATGTTGCCTTGCTGCAGAGTGGTGTAGATGGTGTGCGCGCTGTCGATGGTGGAGATCAGGTTCAGATCATGATTCATCTGGCAGAAGGCGGCAAACCGGAGCTGTTTGATTGGTACTTTGGAGAAGTGGAGAAGCGCGGACTGGAGTATGACATCATTGGGCTATCCTACTATCCGTTTTGGCATGGAACCTTCGCTGACGTACGGCAAACGATGAATACAGTCTCTGCCAAATATAAAAAAGAAGTAATCATTGCCGAGACCTCATACCCGTTTTCCTACAAAAATGGAGATGCCCATGGCAACATCATTGGCAGTCCAGAGGCGCTGCATGTGGGCGGTGCGACTTTCCCGGCTACGGTGCAAGGTCAGCATGATGCCATTGCCGGCATTATGGATATGATTGCAGAAGTTCCTGATGGCCGCGGAGCGGGTTTTTTCTACTGGGAGCCGGCATGGATTGCCGCCAATGTGGGTTGGATTGCTTCAGAGGGAGATGCGTGGGAGAACCATGCCATGTTCGACTATGATGAATATCCTGCCAATGGAGGGTACTCGTTCGAAGGTCGTGCCTTGGAGTCACTGAATGTGTACAAACGAGGGATGGATACCCAGCCTGTAGACCGCCAGCAATTATGGGCAGCCATTAAACGTGGGAGTGAAATGGTGGCTTCTGATTATACGCCACCAAGCTGGATAACCCTGGCACCAGCCATTCAGGCAGCCAAGGACGTGTATTACAAAGCCTATACTTCAGAGGTTCTGACACAACAGGAGACCGATGAAGCTGCAGCTGCGCTCGAAGCAGTTATGCAGCAGCTTGAAGTTATCCCGGCTGATCGTAAGACGCTTGAAGGCAAAATTGCAGAAGCTGAATTATATCATGAAGCAGATTGGTCAATTGCAACATGGACTGTTTTTAGCAAAGCACTCGCCAAGGCTAAACAAGTACTTGCTGATCCAAGAGCGACCCAGACCGAAGTGGACCAGGCAGTGATCCATTTGGAGAAAGCCATTCAGGGATTGTCCGATGTAGACAAAACTCTGCTGATCAAGCTCATCGAAGAGACTCAGCAGCAGAGTGAATCATCCTATACTTACCGAAGCTGGAGCCTTTTGCAGACGGCGCTGCAGGCAGCCATTGTGGTAAGAGACAAACCTGATGCCATCCAGTCTGAAGTGAATCAAGCACTGGAACAGCTTCAGCAAGCCGGTCGTGACCTTGTTCAACTCGAAGCCTTGACAACAGGGAAGACAGCAACAGCCTCCACTAGTGAAGGCGCGGGCGGCGGACAGAGCAACTCACCTGACGGGGCAATTGACAGCAACCCGAATACATCATGGGGAACGGATCAAAGTGTAGGCAGCTGGTGGCAAGTGGACCTCGGTGCGGTTGCCAATATCCGAAAGTTAGAAATGTCCATGTGGAGCGGAGGCATCAAATACAGAATCGAAGTCTCTGAAGACAATGAAAATTATGTCACGGTGGTGGATACCACAAGTGATGTCGTTGTATCCACCAGTCCAAGACACATACTGCCGGAAAACACTCAGGCACGTTACATTCGAGTTACTATCACGGCCGGTTCGACATGGGTAGGATTCATGGATTTTGAGGCATATGGAACATTTCCTGCAGACAAAACTGCTCTTCGGATGACCGTGGACTCAGCATCTAAGCTTCAGCAAAATCAATACACGGCTGCCAGTTGGAGCAGATTGGCGGAGGCGCTGACTAGAGCCAAGGAATGGATGGACGACATCGAAGCTTCAATTCAGAATATCAGTGAAGCTGACAACGCATTAAAAGAAGGCATGCGTCAGTTGGTCCGGCAGGAGTCAACCCCTGGACCATCGCAACCAGTCCAACCGTCACCGCCATCCTCACCAGGAAATCCAGCGGTTACAGTACCTGCACCTGAAACGGAACAGCAGACCGAAAAGGGATCTACCCTACTCAAAGGAGTTTTGACCAGGAAAGATCAGTATTCTGTTCCACTGAATGAACAGCAGCTGGTTCAATTGGTGAAAGGGCTGGAAGCAGGTAACCAACAGCTGCGTTTGGTTGCAGACATTGCTGAGCCATACCAAGCTGTCACATTCCAATTGCCTGTGAGTTCACTCGGAGCATGGGTCAAGACGCAGGCGTTACAGTCAATGGAGCTGAGCGTGGGCCAGACTTCGGTACGCATACCGATGAAATCACTTCAGGAGATCCATGCATCGACCGCCAAAACACTGGATGTGGTGATATCGAAGGGGTCCACTGCGAATCTGTCCGAGCAGCAAAAAGCAGTGATCGGTAATCACTCCGTTATCGATGTCAAACTGTTGGTGGATGGCGAAGTGCTGCCTTGGACGGATCGAGCTATTGAGATCGCATTTTCGGGTATAGCTACACCGGCGACAGCGAATACAGTTCCCGTTGTTCAATCCTTATCGCCAGATGGTCAGATGAAGACAGTCCTGTATTCTGCATATGATGAGTCTGCACAAATAATGACGTTCAAGCCGCTTCAATCCGGTTCATTCGTTATAGTAGAGGTGAATGTGACTCTGGCGGATATACAAGCACATTCTTGGGCAGTGAATGAAGTAAAGAGTTTGTATGGTAAAGGAATTGTCTCTGGGATGTCCGGTGACCGTTTCGATCCGTTGGGTGAACTGACCAGGGCCCAGTTCTTGCATATGGTTATGAAGGGAATTGGTGAGTCTCATGTTCCGAACAAAACCGGATATTTGCTAAGTGATGTATCCGAAGGACAATGGTATACGGATTCGATTCGTCTTGGTTTGCAGATGAACATTATTCAGGGGCGCCCTGACGGATCTTTTGGAGTGCATGACCGGGTTACCCGTGAAGAAATGGCGGTTATACTGAAACGTGTCATGCAAGCTGTGAAGCAGGATGAAACGTCCGGTGTGGATGTATCCACAGGTACAGAGTTCAGGGATAACGGAGATATCGCAGGTTATGCGAAGCAAGCCGTATCATCCATGCAGCGGTTAGGATTATTGAAGGGCTTGGGCGATGGGAATTTCGCTCCGAAACAGACGGCTAACCGTGCACAAGGAGCTGTTGTCGTTGCCAGAATGATGGAACTGCTATATTGAAATAGTAAAACAATGAAATACAGACCTGTCTTAAGGCTGCGGCCTAGAGACGGGTCTATTTTTTCGGAAATCATTAATGTCATATTGACATTATCATTGTTCTTTGTTATCATTTCGATAATATCATAATGACAATATTAAGAAATGGGGAATGAACGATGTTTGGATTCCGATTCGTGAAGTTTCAACCCAGTGAATATGTAATGAAAATTAAAAATGGGAAGGTGCAGCGCGAAGGTGTAGGACTGTCCTTTTATTATTATGAGCCTACAACGTCGGTTGTTGTCCTCCCTGTATCATCCGTCGATGTTCCGTTTATGTTCGAAGAAATTACGGCGGACTATCAAACGGTGACGATTCAGGGCCAATTGAGCTATCGCATCGTGGACTACCTGAAAATAACGCAAAGTTTGAATTACACGTACAACTTACGCAAAAACAAATATATCTCTGACGATCCTGGCAAGCTTGATCAACGTGTGATTACGACGGCCAAAGTATTAACCAAGAAGCATTTGGAGCGGATGCCACTGAAAGAGGCCATTCAATCCAGTGAACGGCTTGCAAGCAGCATGAAACGTGAAGTCGTGCAGAGTGAAGAACTTGAGAAACTAGGCGTTGAGCTGATGAGTCTATCCATCCTGGCCATTCTGCCGAATAAGGAAACGATGCGTGCGCTGGAGGCACAGGCACGGGAAGAGATTTTACGTCAAGCGGATGAAGCATTATATGTGCGCCGCAATGCCTCCATTGAGCAGGAGAGACGAGTGAAGGAGAACGAGCTCAATACGGAAATTGCCGTGGAAACGAAAAAGCAGCAGATCAGGGAGACACAATTACAGGCGGAGCGCTCAGTCAAGCAGAAGGAAAATGAAATGGCGCAGGAGCAGCTTCAGTTCAACACGGCCATGGAGGAACGGAAACAGCAGCTTATTGAATTGACCATTGCGAACCAAAATGCTGAAGCGGATGCGAAAGCCTATGAAATTGCTGCCGTTATGAGATCTTTGCAGGATGTTGAACCGAATGTACTTCAGGCAATGGCCAATATGGGAATGAATTCGGATAAACTGATTGCGCTGGCATTTCAGGAGTTGGCGGAGAATGCAGGGAAAATTGGTCAGCTCAACATTTCGCCTGATCTGCTGCAAGGATTAATGTCGACACCTGGAAGAGAGAAGGGAGGCCATGTACGATGAGGCTGGGGAACTCCAATAAGTCTTCACGTACACCACATGCTGACCAAAACTATCTTGGCGATGCCAAGCTGATTCTGGTCAAACGCAGAACAAGATTGGAAGAACTGGTGGTGCGTTATAACACGGTGCAGCAGGCTCAATTTTACATTGAACGTCTTGGTGCCGATTTCAGTGATTATATTGAAGAGGATCGACGTTATCGACATTCCGTGCAGCAGGCCCAGCATCAGCTGGGTCAACTCGGCCGGGTGCAGACCATTGACCGGGAACATGTCCCCAATTTTATATTCGGAGAACAGGACATCGTTGTGGTTGTAGGGCAGGATGGACTGGTGGCGAATACGCTCAAATATGTGACGGAACAGCCGCTCATCGGCGTGAATCCTGATCCCATGCGATGGGATGGCGTACTTCTTCCATTTACGGTGGAGGACCTGAAGATGATTATCCCGGATGTCATGCGCAAGCAGCGTTCCTTGAAAGAAGTAACTTTGGCAAAAGTGGAACTTAACGACGGACAATTTCTGTACGGGGTTAACGATTTGTTCATCGGACGGAAGACCCATGTCTCAGCCAGGTATGAAGTCCGTTTGGGTTCCTCGGTAGAACAGCAGTCATCGAGCGGTATTATTGTTTCCACAGGACTCGGATCGACAGGCTGGTTCAAGAGTGTGCTGGCTGGAGCAGCCGGCATTGTGGGGTCCGAAGCATGGAAGCATATGCACATCAATGGTGTTGATGTTAACGCGGAAAGCCCCGTTACCCGAGGACATCACATGGAGAACTTTGGGTGGGATGCACCCTATTTGTACTTTACAGTTCGTGAACCATTCCCGAGCCGGACAACAGCAGTTAACCTGGTGTTTGGTCAGGTTCATCCGAAACAGCCCCTGCGGATCGTATCGCAAATGCCTGAGGATGGGGTCATATTTAGCGATGGGGTGGAACAGGACTTTCTCGAATTCAATTCCGGAGTGGAAGCCACCATTGGTCTTGCAGAAAAGCGTGGACGTCTCGTCGTCTGATCAATTATTTCCACTTCGGGTTTTCTTGATCTCAATCAAGGAAAATCCTGCCATGGTGTTCTATGATGAATTCATCTCAAGATTACAGAAGGAGGAATCATCATGAGTACGATTTCTTTGCAAGCCGTTAAGGAGTTTCAGACCGAACGATTTACGAAACGAATTCTGTTTAATCATAACGGTGGGGTCACGTTTGCGCTGCATTTTCTGCCCGGACAACAACTGCCTGTCCATAAACATCCTGGATCGGATGTGCTGGTTCTTATTATTGAAGGAGAAGGAACAATTATATTGGATGGAGTCGAACACAAAGTACAACAGGAAGATGTAATCTGCTGTAGTGGAGAAGACACATTTGCTTACTATAACACGGGAAACCGTGAAGCTCGGTTGTTTGTTGTATTAAACAAGGTGCCCGATGAATCTTACGCCCGTGACATATAAAATGGTTCGGAGTCACTCAGGGCCTGTAGATTTCTATAAGAGTTATCAAAACGCATACCAAGCAAAAAACGTACTACACTCTCTTGAATGCAGAGTTGTAGTACGTTTTTTATCGTGTCTATATGTTCATCAGGAGCCAGTTGGATTAATCATTTAAAAATATCCGAGCATTTCCTTGGCTTCATTCGACATCATATCGGGAGACCACTGAGGTTCCCATACCAACTGTACATCTACATCTTTATGGTCTGTATGCTCCTGCAGTACCCATTTCACAGCACCGAGAATCGTATCATGCAGCGGGCAGCCTGGTGTGGTCAAGGTCATGCGGACGGAGACCCTTTCCGGCTCCTCCTGCATTTCATATACGAGCCCAAGGTCAACAATGTTAACGCCTAGCTCCGGGTCGTATACTTCCTTAAGATACTCAAACAGTGGATTGATCTGTTGCGTCTGTTCCATATGTTCCACGCTCCATTTCTGTTTCTTAATGTTGGAACACCCTTGCGATCATGAAGATATAAGCCATGGAGAAGATCGATAAAAGAGTACCACCGACCATCATTACCTCTGCCAGATTGATCAATACACCACTGACAAGCAGAAGGCTGGAAGCAGCCATGGCAATCAAACCCCAGCTCACATAACGCTGATTTAACATACCAGCCATAAGAGGTGTTCCTGGTTTTCCGGCTTGCTTGCCATATTTGTGTGTCCACCATAAGAAGGGGACGATCTTCGAAGCATAACCCAGAATGGTTATTGAGACCCATCCACCAAGATAGACCCAGCCTGCCAGAAGGACTACCCGCGGATGAAGCAGCAGTTCCGGTCCTTGCGCTGCATAGATCAACAGAGCGAGCATCAAAGCTGCCAGTGCACGGCTTACATAGACTGACCAGCGTATGCCTGGGCCGGGATTGTTTTTGTGACGTTTCTCCTGTATTTGTTCCAAATGGTAGACGTAGACGAGCATACCTGCTGTCAGCAGCAGGAGTGCGAGCCAGAGCAGGCCTCGTTTCATATCAGCTAGAAATGCCACAACGCCTGTAATGACAGCTGCATTCCACAACAACAGGATTATCTTTTGAAGCCGAACCGGATAATGGTGCGAAAGATAGAACATGGGCAGCATTTTGTAGCTGAATCCTGTAATTAACATGCCGAACCAGCCGATCGTCCCCATCCAGATATGAGCCCCGAATATTCGTTCATGCAGTCCGTTCCATTGTCCGAATGCAAAATTCAAGCCCATTAACATACCCGTCAGACCGGTAAGGACCAAATAAAGACAAGCACAAGCCGTACTTACCGTAATCGGATTCCATTGCGATGCTCGAAATAACGTGACCGCCATATTCCATCCGAACAACAGAATTCCAATCAGGGCACAGGTAGCAAAACCTGCAAGCCAGCGTACATCTGCCTGAATGAATCCATACAGCATACCAGTGACGCCAATGCCAAACATCACGTAATGGATGTAACCAAGCCTCGTACTGTAAATATCCGATTGCAAAATCACATGAATCAGTTGATATACAGCCCCCATGGCCAGCATGGTAGCCCATCCCAAGACAAACAGATGGGCATGGAACCATCCTTCCGGCCCTCGTAACTCATCACCAAGCCAGCCTGTCAGGGACAGAAGGGAAAACGCATGGTACGCGATAAATCCGAGGATGCCTGTAACGATAAACCAAAATGGCAGCCTGGACATGGCGTTTCCCTCCCTTATCCTTTTACGATTCTAAGCTTGGCTGTACCATCCGCCTGATCCTCTACGGTGTAAGAGCATCCGAGATTATTCAGTTCTTCCATCAAAAACACAGGAACACGGTCATTATGAATGAGAACCATCTGCCCAGGCTCACAGCGCTTTAGTGCGGCGAGGGTTCTCATCATGGGCTGCGGCGGCTCCAATCCCCGGTTATCCAGTGTAATGGTTGGGGACAGGGGCGCCTCATCAGAGCTGTAAGTAAATTCAGTTGAGTCAGGCTCTCCGATGCAGCCAGTAGGAATTTCTTCCTGGTTCAGGTCTTTTGCAGTATGAAACGTCCCTTCCTTGGACCACGTTTTATTTTTCCGGTGTACGAACGTGGTACGCCAGTGCTCAGCATTGACTCGTTCCGTTGAATGGGAATAACCTCTCATTTTTAGTATGCCGAGCAGGGGTGTCGGCTTGAAAGGCGCGTGGAGCACAAAAACATCCATGGGGTCCAGCCCCTTGACGGTGTTCATGATGAGTTGGAACGGCTCAAGCTTTTTGCTTAAATGCGGCCGGACATCGAGTTCAATGATTCGGTCATCCGTTGAAGACATATGGCTCACATCCATTCCTGTAAGTTCGTGCTCTGTTTGGTCCCCATTTTACAATTTACTGATTTTGACCTGGAAGACAGACGGACCCTGTTCGATATATTCCCAGGTGAAGCCGTCTGGGTGAGTGGACTGAAATTGAAATCGCAAAGGTACTGGATCATGGTCATTGATAAGCAGCATGGCCTCATTTTGCGGCAATTGTTCAAACGTCTCGAAGATGATTTTATGTTTCAGATGCGGTGGATACTCGGTTGCGTTAATTGTTGCTGCATATGTGTTCATAGGTTGTTCCTCCTGGATCGGTTTAGTGTGGTGTTGCAAACTGAGTATAGAAAATATGTACGGTCCCCTGTGTGAGCGTGCTCACACATTTTGTTTTGTCATAATCTTGCCTCATTTTTTACGGATTCCTGCTTGGAACCCGGATTGCGGGAGTTTTGGAAATAGGTCATGTGCATTATGTTTCACTCATTGTGATATTTTGCACAGTTACGTTACAAAGACATCCTTATATTTAGCGACAAGATGACAAGTGATGAGAGGAAAGAGGAATCCCTCCATCCCGCCATAGTGAGATTACACCCAGAGGAAGGGGGAGTTTGAGATGCAAGCTGGACTGGTTGATCCTTTTGGAAGAGTTCATGATTATCTGCGCATCTCGGTTACGGACCGCTGTAATCTGCGCTGTGTATACTGCATGCCGGAGGAAGGGATGCAGTTTGAACCACCGGATCAGATCATGACACATGAAGAAATTGTCTCGGTTGTTCAGGCGCTTGCTCCGCTTGGGATCAGGAAATTGCGTTTGACCGGCGGTGAACCTCTTGTTCGAAAAGGTCTTGATGAGCTAATTGCCCGTTTATCCGAAATTCCTGGCATTGAGGATATCGCTATGACAACCAATGGCATATATCTGGCCGCATGCGCGGATCGTCTGAAATCAGCCGGGTTGACAAGAGTAAATATCAGTCTGGATTCCCTGCAACCTGAACGGTTTGCCCGAATTACCAGGGGAGGCAAGCTGAAACGGGTGCTGGATGGTGTAAGAGCCAGTCAAAAAGCTGGTCTGCAGCCAATCAAACTGAACGTGGTGCTTATGAAAGGCGTGAATGATGACGAGGTTGAGGATTTTTTGCGCTTGACTCTCGATGAAGAGATACATGTTCGCTTCATCGAATACATGCCCATAGGGGAGAGCGGAGAAGCCTGGAAATCGGGTTTTATGTCACTGCAGCATGTACTGGATACATGCAAGAACAGCTGGGATTACACAGGCTGTGATGTCTATAGCCATGGTCCGGCAGATAGTTACCGTATTGAAGGAGCGGCGGGCACATTCGGTCTGATTCATCCTGTAAGCAGTCACTTTTGCGGTACATGTAACCGATTGAGACTGACGGCAGACGGCAATATCAAGCCCTGCCTTTATTGGTCGGATGAATTCAACGTACGTCCACATGTCGGTAATGCCAGTGCGGTTCAAGCCATGTTTCTTAGAGCGCTGGGGGTTAAGCCCGAGACGCATGACATGCTCAAAGCTCTTAAAGGCGAAGAAATTCGAGGAATTCCGTCTCTCCGGCATATGTCCCAAATTGGAGGTTAGCTGGATGTAAGTGATAAATGTCGGCAACGGATGTTATTCCGATCTGAAACTACATGTCATATTAGCAGGAGGAAAACAATGAGTAAGCAAAGCACACCGTGGATGGGGAAACTTAAATATTTTGCGAAACGTGAAAAGAATGCAGAAGGCTGGAGCGAGATGTCACCCGAAAACCGGGACTGGGAGGACGTCTATCGGCGACGCTGGCAGCATGACAAAGTTGTGCGTTCGACACATGGCGTGAATTGCACCGGATCCTGCAGCTGGCAGATCTATGTGAAAGACGGGATTGTCACTTGGGAGACACAAGCTACCGATTATCCTTCCACGGGCCCGGATATGCCGGAATTTGAACCAAGAGGGTGTCCGCGCGGAGCGAGTTTTTCCTGGTACCTTTACAGTCCGCTGCGTGTCAAATATCCATACGTTCGGGGGGCATTGCTGGATCTGTGGCGTGAGGCACTTCAGCTGCATGGTGATCCGGTCAAGGCTTGGTCCAGTATTGCGGATGATCCGGATAAAGTCAAAAAATACAAGTCTGTTCGTGGCAAGGGCGGATTGATTCGTGCGTCATGGAGTGAAGTAACGCAGATAATCTCGGCCTCCCTTATTCATACGATCAAGCAGTACGGACCTGATCGGATTATCGGCTTTTCGCCTATTCCTGCCATGTCGATGGTCAGTTATGCTGCAGGTTCAAGATTCCTATCCCTGATGGGATCGCCGCTGCTCAGTTTCTACGACTGGTACGCCGATCTGCCTCCGGCCTCACCGCAGATTTGGGGTGATCAAACCGATGTGCCGGAGAGCAGCGACTGGTACAATTCCGGGTATATTCTCGTCTGGGGTTCCAACCTGCCAATGACGCGTACACCCGATGCTCACTTTTTGGCTGAAGCACGCTACCGGGGTACGAAGGTTGTATCCATCAGTCCGGATTATGCCGAATATGTCAAATTTGCGGATACATGGATGTCAGTCAAACAGGGGACCGACGGAGCTCTTGCCATGGCTATGGGACATGTGATTCTCAAAGAATTTTATATCGAACAACCCACGGAATACTTCATGCAGTATGCCAAACAATATACGGATTTTCCTAATCTCCTGATCGTTGAGGAGAAGAACGGGGTTCACACAGCGGGCAGATTTCTTGTCGGAGAAGACTTGGGCATTACGGGCAACAATATGGCCTGGAAAACACTCGTCTATGACGAAAACAGCGGGACATATGCAATGCCGAAAGGAAGCCTGGGATTCCGCTGGGGTGAGGAAGGGACCTGGAATCTGAAAATGGAACAGGTCGAGAATGGCGAACCCATCGATCCGCGGTTATCTCTTCTAGGGGTGCATCATGACTTGGTCACGATTCAGCTGCCTTATTTTGACGACGAGGGAAGACATGTTATGGAACGTCAAATTCCTGTTCGTCAAATCTGGCTTGAGGATCGCTGGATTATGGTTACAGCGGTGTATGATCTGGTTCTTGCCAAGTATGGAGTAGAACGTGAAATGACTCGTTCCGCAGATTCTGCCGAAGTAATCGCAATCTCTGACATGCCGCGTGCTCGAAGAACTACAGCGTATGAGGCAGTGAATGGTCAGCTGAATGACAAGCACGAGAAGCCTTTTACCCCCGCATGGCAGGAACAGATTACAGGCGTTCCGCAGGAAACCGTGGTGCAGATTGCACGTGAATTTGCCCAGAATGCTATTGATACCCAGGGGCGTTCCATGATTATTATGGGAGCCGGAATCAACCATTGGTACAACTCGGACGTGATCTACCGTGCAATTATCAATCTGATTCTCATGACTGGTTGTCAGGGCGTGAACGGCGGTGGCTGGGCTCACTATGTTGGACAGGAGAAGCTTCGTCCTGCGGAGGGGTGGCAGACAATTGCCTTTGCCCGTGACTGGACAGGGCCAGCCCGTCTTCAGAACGGTACATCATTCTTCTATTTTGCAACAGATCAATGGAGATACGAAGAAACGAAAGTAGGCGAGCTGACTTCGGCACTGGAGGGTGAACCCCGATTCCAGCACGTTGCAGATTATAACGTCATGGCTGCTCGCATGGGCTGGCTTCCGTCCTATCCACAATTCAATCGGAGTTCGATTGATCTGCATCAGGATGCTATAGATGCCGGAGCTGTAACGAAAGACGAAATCGGTGCATATGTGGCATCCGAATTAAAAAGTCAAAAACTCAAGTTCTCCATTGAGCAGCCGGATAACCCTGCGAATTTCCCTCGAGTGCTGTTCGTATGGAGAGCGAATCTAATCTCGAGCTCTGGGAAAGGCCATGAGTACTTCCTGAAGCATTTGCTTGGTGCGACGAACGGTTTGCTGAACGATGATGATCACGGACTCCGGCCAGAACACGTGGAGTGGGTGGACGAAGCACCCGAGGGTAAGCTGGATCTGATGATTAACCTGGATTTCCGCATGGCGGGAACAGCGATGTATTCCGATATTGTTTTGCCAGCGGCAACCTGGTACGAAAAAAGTGACCTGAGCAGCACGGATATGCATCCATTTGTACATCCGTTTAATCCGGCAGTTGCCTCACAGTGGGAGTCCCGTTCGGACTGGGACACATTCAAGGAGATTGCACGTGTCTTCTCGGAAATGGCTGCACAGCAATTCGACGGACCCCAGCATGAGATTGTGGCGACACCGCTGCTGCATGATTCACCTGATGAGCTGGCTCAACCGTATGGCGAGATCAGGGACTGGAGTGCAGGAGAATGTGAACCTGTTCCGGGCAAAACGATGCCTCACATTCAGATTGTGGAACGTGATTATGCGGCGGTATATGACAAGATGATCACTCTTGGTCCTGTGGTTAAGGATAAACCCATTGGAACCAAGGGGATCTCTTGGTCAGCAAGCGAAGAATATGAGAAGCTCAAGGGTATTTTGGGTACGCGCAGGCAAGCGGGAGTGGGGCAAGGGTGTCCTGATCTGAGTACAGACCGAAATGTGGCGGAAGCCATTCTGACGCTCTCCACAACAACAAATGGCAAAATGGCGGTACGTGCATGGGAGTCGCTTGAGCAAAAAACGGCCTTACATCTGAAGGATTTGGCTGAAGAGCGATCGGAAGAATGTTTTACTTTTGATGAGATTACTTCCAGGCCCAAAACGGTTATCACTTCACCCGCATTCAGTGGATCGGAGAAGGGTGGCCGACGCTACTCGCCATTTACAACCAATGTGGAACGGCTTATTCCCTGGCGCACGTTGACAGGCAGACAGCAATTTTACATTGATCATGAGATGCTTCGCGAGTTTGGAGAGACACTGGCGACGTTCAAACCTGTACTGAAACATACACCTTTCCATCCAAGCAGCAAACGTCCAATCGAAGGTGGCAAGGAAATTGTCCTGAACTATCTGACTCCGCACAACAAGTGGTCAATTCACAGCATGTACTATGATGCACTGCCCATGCTGACCCTGTTCCGAGGTGGCCCGACGATCTGGATGAATCATGAGGATGCCGAAGAGGCAGGACTCGTCGATAATGACTGGATCGAATGTTTTAACCGGAACGGTGTAGTCGTTGCGCGTGCAGTCGTCACCCACCGCATTCCTCGTGGAATGGCGTTCATGTATCACGCCCAGGATCGACATATTAACGTTCCCGGAACAAAAATATCGCAAACACGTGGAGGTACGCACAACAGTCCGACGAGGATTCATGTGAAGCCGACCCACATGATTGGCGGTTACGCCCAGTTAAGCTATGGATTCAATTATTACGGCCCAACAGGCAACCAGCGTGACCTGAATGTCATCATAAGAAAACTGCAGGAGGTGGATTGGCTTGAAGATTAAAGCACAAGTCAGCATGGTCATGAATTTGGATAAATGTATCGGATGCCATACGTGCAGCGTAACGTGCAAAAACACGTGGACGAACCGGCCTGGCGCGGAATACATGTACTGGAATAACGTGGAGACCAAACCTGGGGTAGGTTATCCCAAACAGTGGGAGGATCAGGAGAGGTATCGCGGCGGTTGGGAAATGAAAAATGGCAAGCTTGAGTTAAAGTCGGGCACACGTGCCAGACGATTGCTTAACATTTTCCACAATCCCGATCAGCCGACCATCGACGATTATTACGAACCCTGGACCTATGAATATGAGAAACTAACGAGCAGTCCGGAGAAAAAGCATCAGCCTGTGGCGAGACCCAAATCCCAAATTACGGGTGAATACATGAACCTGGAGTGGGGACCCAACTGGGAGGATGATCTGGCAGGTGCCCATGTAACGGGGATGGAAGATCCCAACATGAAGGGTGTCGAGGAATCGATCAAAATGGATTTTGAACAGGTGTTTATGATGTACCTTCCGCGAATTTGTGAACACTGCCTCAATCCTTCCTGTGTGTCTTCCTGCCCTTCAGGAGCGATGTACAAACGGGAAGAAGACGGCATCGTACTGGTCGACCAAAACGCATGCCGTGCCTGGAGATTCTGCGTGTCCAGCTGTCCTTACAAAAAAGTGTATTTCAATTGGCAAACCAACAAAGCCGAGAAATGCACCTTGTGTTTTCCGCGGATTGAGGCGGGTTTACCAACGATTTGTTCAGAGACCTGTGTCGGTCGTATCCGTTACATTGGTCTGATGTTGTACGATGCAGACCGTATTAAAGCTGCGGCTTCTGCGGAGAATGAACAGGATTTATATGAATCCCAAATGGATATCTTCCTGGATCCGCATGACCCTGGCGTAATTCGTGAAGCAAGGGAGGCCGGCATTCCGGAAGATTGGATTATCGCTGCTCAGCAGTCGCCTATCTATAAAATGGTTGTGGACTGGCGCATAGCGCTTCCGCTTCACCCGGAATACCGGACCATGCCGATGGTATGGTATATTCCGCCGCTGAGTCCAATCACGAATCGGGTTGAAGGACAGGGGAGTTCACTGGATGCGAGTGATATCTTCCCTGCCATTGACAATATGCGCATACCTGTGGAATATCTGGCCAATCTGCTCACTGCAGGAGACACGGAACGCATTCGTGATGTACTGCGCAAAATGGCGGTAATGCGGATTCACATGCGGAATCAGCAAACTGGAAAAACCAGTGATCCTGCATTGCTTAAGCTAGTGGGGATGGACACGCAGGAAGTTGAAGACATGTACCGACTGCTCGCCATAGCCAAATATAATGACCGCTTCGTGATCCCGCCTGCTCATCGGGAAGAAGTAGCGGATCTCTTCAAGGAACAAGGAAGCTGCGGGCTTGATTTTGCAGGGGGTCCAGGTTCCTGCGGTGTATTCTGATGGGAGAGGAGACAACGACTACGATGGCGACCAATATGAATACGGAATGGAGTCAGGCATCGGATGAACGAATGGATGAGGCCAGAAAAGCATGTAAGCTGACCTCCTATCTGCTGCAATATCCGGATCCTGCCTGGAGGAACGGACTGCAGAGTGTCCGAACTGCTGTACAATCCCTCACGGATGAAACAATGAAAAAAGTTCTTCTGACCTTTGTGGGAGAAGCGGAATCAGTGGATCCCACGTTTTGGCAGGACAAATACGTACGGACATTTGATTTTGACAAAAAATCAAATCTGTACTTAACCTATGCTCTCTATGGAGACGAAAGAGACCGTGGACCGGCATTAATTGAATTAAAGCGCAGATACGAAGCTGCGGGATTCTACATGGAATTGAATGAACTGCCCGATTATTTACCCATGGTGCTTGAATTTATAGCGGAGGCTCCTTCTGAAGATGCTTATGGAGTGATATCGAGTTGTTATAAGTCTTTGGTAACGATCACAGATAGTGTATTAGGGCAGAACAGTCCCTACGGTCCATTGTTAGAGCAAGTTCTGAAGGTTATGCCTAAGCCAGCTCATGTTGACGAAGAGGTTCATGACCATTCTGCAGCAGCCCAAACCATGCCAACCTGGATGGGGAGGGGAGGCCGATGAGTACACCGGAGTTGTTTTTATGGGGAGCTCTCCCATACATGGTTCTCATTTTTTGTATCACTGCGACCATATGGAGGTACGTGACGAATCCGTTCAGCTGGACATCCAAGTCCAGTGAGTTGTTAGAAAAACGCATGCTGAAATGGGGAAGCTTGCTGTTTCATATTGGCATATTCGCAGTGATCTGCGGCCATATTGCCGGATTAATTGTTCCGGTAGAATTCTATCGCTGGATCGGGCTAAGTGACGAAGGTTATCATCTGATTGCCATAGCAGGCGGGTTGCCTGCGGGGATTATCGCACTTGCCGGGGGAGTCATACTGCTGGTGCGTCGATACGTGGCCACCAAAGTACGAGCGACGAGCAGTGCAGGAGACTGGATGGCCCTCATCATGCTTCTTGTTGTCATCATAACCGGCATATTGGCGACATCTGCAAATGCAGTGAACCATACTGGCTTTGATTACCGTACGACAATTAACCCTTGGCTGCGCGGTTTGATGGTATTTCAGCCTGATCCAACGCTGATGCAGACCGTGCCTATGAACTTTAAAGTACACATCCTGCTTTCGTTTGTCTTGTACTGCGTTTTTCCGTTTACGCGTCTTGTGCATATGCTGAGCATGCCGCTCGGCTACCTCAAGCGAAGCTACGTATTGTACCGTAGACGTGACGGATCTGTTTATCCGGATTCAAAATCAAATCCGAACAAAGAAAGGGCGATGTAGATGCAAAACAAAGGCAAAGTCCAACTGCCCTTGCAGACGGCAAGTTTGGTTCTGGGCTTCATGGTGTGGGTTATACTGTCTTCCCTAATGCCATTTATTAAGGAGGATATTGCGTTAACCTCTTCGCAGCTAGCCTGGTCTACAGCCATCCCTGTCCTCATTGGCTCCGTTGCCCGTATCCCCATTGGGTATTGGACGAACCGATATGGAGCACGCAATATTTTTATGATCAGTTTTGTTCTGCTGCTCGCACCCGTATGGTGGATCAGCCGATCCACTTCTTTTCTGGATTTGATTATAGGTGGTTTTTTCCTCGGGATTGGCGGAGCGGTATTTTCCGTAGGCGTAACTTCACTGCCCAAATATTATCCAAAAGAGAAACATGGGTTTGTTAACGGGATCTATGGTATCGGTAATCTGGGAACGGCATTGTCAGCTTTTGGTGCCCCGCTGATTGCGGATCATATAGGGTGGTCCAAAACGGTTCTTCTGTACAGCATTTTGCTGCTGGGAATGGCCGCTTTGAACTTTGTATTGGGCGACAAACAGGAAACAAGGGTTAACGTGCCGCTAATTCAACAATTAAAAGCGGTATCGCGAAGCCCTAAATTATGGCTGCTCTGTTTATTTTACTTCCTGACCTTTGGTTCCTTCGTAGCATTCACCGTGTACCTTCCCAATTTCCTGGTCAGTCACTTTCAGATGGATAAAGTGGATGCAGGGATACGCACAGCGGGATTCATCCTGGTTGCTACCATTATGCGTCCGGTCGGGGGCTGGCTTGGAGACCGCTTTAATTCTTTTAAAATACTGATGTTTGTATTCGGTGGTTTAACGGTAGCGGCGATCGTATTATCCTTCGCGCCGTCAATCTACATGTACACGGTTGGTTGCCTGACCGTAGCCTTATGCGCCGGTACAGGAAACGGAACTATTTTTAAACTGGTCCCAATGTATTTCGTTAAACAACCAGGTGTCGCTAACGGTATTATATCTGCAATGGGGGGACTTGGTGGCTTTTTCCCGCCACTAATGTTGACGCTGCTCTATAGCATGACAGGTCACTATGCGATTGGATTCATGGCACTCTCCATGGTTGCACTGGTAAGCTTGGTACTTGTCTTCTGGATGTTTTACGAAGAGAAGCTTCAGCTGTCTGCAAGCATACTGGAAAATACGATTGAGGCCATCCTGATTACGGATACAAACAGCGTTATTCGCTCCGTGAATCCGGCATTTACGGCAGTCACCGGTTATCGATCCGATGAAGCGGTGGGACAGAAGCCGAGCTTGCTGAAATCAGGTAAACAGGATAAATCGTTCTACGAACAGCTATGGGCTGATCTGAAGCAGCAAGGGTATTGGCAGGGAGAGATCTGGAACCGGAAGAAAAACGGGGAGATATATCTGGAATGGCTGAGTATTACAGCGATCCGCAATGAAGCAGGGGAGGTAAAATTCTACGCGGGCATGTTCAGTGATATGGGAAAAAGGGATCTTCCTTCAGCATAGTAGCCATATGACAGGATAAATACAGCAAAAGGCCTTAACAACATGCGACTCTTGTTAAGGTCTTTTCATACGAAATGAGATGTATGCCTTGCTATGTTTATTAGAATTTCAGCATTAGAGGTAGAGTGGTAGAGTCTAGGTATCTGCTCAAGTGTCGCGTTGATACTTTAAGGCCTGCAGATCATGGATGATGATCTGTCTCCGATCCACTTCGAGCAGATTTTCCTTGGTGAGCTGATTCAACAAACGGTTGGCGGTTTCCCTGGTCGTACCAATGGAATTGGCGAATTCCTGGTGCGTCATGGGCAGGTTAATAATGATTTTGTGACCGGAAGGCTGACCGTGCTGCTCTGCCAACATCAGCAGGAAGGACAGCACGCGGTTCCGGACATCCTGGCCGGAGAGCACTTGCAGTTTATCCTGCAGTTCGCGGATTTTATCGCCGAGGACGCGCATAATTTTGATTGCAATGGATGGCGTATTAAGCATAAGACGTTCAAACAGTCTGACCGGAATGGCAATCAGTTCCGCTGGAGTGATGGCTTCTGCTGTAGCGGGATAAGGGTGAGCATTGAAGAACCCCGTATGCGGGAACATATCTCCTGTTTTCAGGAAGGAAACGATCTGCTCGTGCCCGTTCTCATCCGTTTTATATGCTTTTACGATGCCGGTTCGGATAAAAAATACAGCTTCCTTCTCGCTGCCTTCGGCAAAAATAACTGTTTTTTTATGAATGCTTCTGGAAATGGCGATATCCTCAACCTGCTTCAATTCCTCAGGACTTAGATCCTGAAAAATGGGGAACTGTTGAAGAAACTCTGCTGCCGTATCTTTGTTTTCCCTGCGCATTATGATTCTTCCTTTCTATATCCATATCAATTAGGAGGTCATTGGTGAAGTGACAGTACATAAAATGGTTATTCCTCATGAACATGGCGGCTGGGCCATGGTAAGTGTACCTTTTGCGGCAGGCGTAATGGCCAGCGGCCCACAGTGGCTGCATTTGCCACTATTCATGGCGTGGCTTGGACTATACCTGGCGGCTTACCCCTTGCTGCAATCTCTTAAAAGAAAAGCGGATCTTCGACGTTTGTACACATGGGCAGTGATATATGGCGTGGGTGCAGTGGTATGCCTGGTACCCCCGTTAATCGGTCATCCTTCCATACTGGCATTTGCCCCGGTTCTGATCCTATTATTGCTCGTTAATATCTGGCATGTCAGACACAAGGCTGAGCGTTCGCTTACGAATGATCTATGCGCCATGTTGATGTTCTCGCTTGGAGGTGCAGCAGCATATCTCATTGGATCGGGAGTATGGGATTACCGGATGGTGATCGTGCTGTTGTTTTCTTTTTTACATTTTACAGGAAGTACGTTCTTTGTGAAATCTGTCTTCCGGGAGCGAAACAACAAACGCTGGGTAACAATGACCCGTCTGCTGCATATTATCCTGCTCATCATTCCCGTCATCGCCGGATATCCATGGATGAGCTTAGCATATATCTACTCAGCTGTTCGAGCATTTGTATATGCTGGTCGCACTTTGCGTCCGATGAAAGTGGGTTTGATTGAGATTGCTGGAGCGGTGCAATTCCTTATTTGGTTTATTCTCTTTTAGTCAGCATCATATTATCATAACGCGATATTAGAAATGCATGAGTGACATAGATCACATGGGATGTGATGAGGAATACTGACGATCAGACAAGATAGATTGTATCTTGCAGCAGTGCTACCGGATGTTTTTGCGGCAGCAAGCCAGGTTAATGAAAGGATAGATATGATATAGACATGAGAGGGGATGACCCGAATGTGGACTGCATTCATGTGGGGAGGCATCTCCGCTTCAGCGGTAGTTATTGGTGCACTTGCTGCACTGTTTCTCAAGATTCCGAAACGAGTGATTGGCTGGATTATGGCCTTCGGTACGGGGACATTAATTGGGGCAGCTTCATTTGAGCTGATTGGAGATGCCTTGAATGATGGCGGGATTGTCCCGACAGCCATAGGGTTTACGGCGGGTGCTGTAGTGTACACCTTGTTCGACCTGCTTATTTCCAGTAGGGGTGGTGCCGGACGTAAACGTTCAGCACATCCGAAACCCGGAGGCAGCCGCCAAAGCGGGCTCGGCATTTTTGCGGGGACAGTGATGGATGCCATTCCTGAATCCATCATGCTTGGTGCTAGCTTGCTGGCCGGAAAAGGCGTGAGTGTGGTGCTCATCGTTTCCATATTCGTCAGCAACATCCCGGAGGGCTTGTCCAGCACGGTGGGTTTGCAAGGCAATCATTACACCAAGTCCAGAATCATATGGATGTGGCTTGGTGTACTGTTGATATCTGCGCTTGCAGCCTTGTGCGGATATCTTTTTCTCGAACAGCTTCCGAATGAAATGGCTGCGGCCATTGGGGCATTTGCAGGCGGCGGTATTATAGCCATGATCTGTTCGACCATGATGCCTGAAGCTTTTGAAGAAGGTGGTCCTGTCGTGGGCTTCATTGCTTCCATGGGGCTTCTTGTATCCCTACTGCTTGATCTGTAAGATCTCCACGAAAAAAGCAACATAGCAAAAAAAAGAGTATCCGCTCAAAATGTTGAGGTTACGGATACTCTTTTGCTTACCGATGCATCTACATTGTTCCCCAGTGACCAGTGACTAGTGATTGCTTGAACAGTTCCCTCCACAACCACATGCTTCCTTATATACTTCGCGCGGTTTGGGTAGTCGGTTTAATTCAACGGACTTGGTGAAATACTGGCTAATCTGCTGATGCATCTGGCTAAACTCACGCTGTGCATACATGAATCTGCGAATAAGCGGGTGATCATAGAGGGCGCGTTCTTCTTGTTCGTACACCTGCATTTCGGATGTCAGCAATTCAATATTCTGACGTTCTTTTTCCTCCAGAGCCTGATGCTTCTCCATAAACTGCTCGTATTGCGCTGTAGCCTGCTCATCTGCGGCAAATTGATCAATCATCTCCCGCATCTCACGGTAACCTTCATCCTGTAATAACACGGAGCATAACTCCTCCATTTTAAGCATGATCGCCTGTTTGTCCATTTTTACAATTGTATTCATCTTGTTAACCTCCTGTAGAGTGGTTTCTCTTACGTATCACTGTATACCTGATCTCCATGGTGCACTGTGACGATACTCACATATTGTGTGAAAGATGTAACGTTCCTGTCAGGATTCTCTAAGCCGAGTTATTGGGTTCGTTGCTGAAGCTCTTCCAGTTGAAGAAGGTAAATGACATTCCCAGCTACCTGGAGCAGACCTTCGGACTGCATAATGGCCAGTTTGCGGCTCAAGGTTTCGGGCGTAATGCCTACCAGTAATGCCAGATCCTTTTTAAAAACAGGAAGCTTGATTCCGTCTGTCTCTATATTTCGCACATGAAAATTCAATAATAGCTTAGCGATTCGTTGTTCAGGGTTCATGGAACTGAGGGCAGTATTCCATTCTTCAGATTGTTCAAGAAGATCGGAAACAGCTAGAAGAAAATGATAAGCAAGCTTTGGGTCATGTTCTATCAATTGGTCAAAATCCTGCCTATGAAGGGAGCATAAAGTGGATGTTTCCAATACTTCTGCATGAACTCCATACGGTTTTTGATGTAACAGTGCGTCATGCCCGAAGGAATCACCAGGAAACAGGAAACGGACAATATGCTCCTTCCCGTTCTCGGTGTATTTGGATAATTTCACACATCCCTGATGAACCATGTATAACTTGGCTGAGTCTTCTCCTTCCTTCACGACCATTTCCCCTTTGTGAAAGACCTGCGATTGCAGCAGGGAAACGAGCAGGGATGATGCTTCAGGTCCAAGGTGCTGAAAAAGGGGGACTTTGACATGGCAGGGAGTCTTGCCCTGAGAACTGCATATCATGATCAAAATTCACCTCGCAGGGTTCAATTATTTATTTGCTTGAGCACGGAGACGGCCTTAATGCTGCATCGCTTTACCACCGTGATCCTTGCCATCAGAGGTAACTCGCAAAACTGCAGAAGCACCCTTGGAAACATGTTTGAATTGATGGGTTACAATGGGATAATCGCCCTCTTCCGTTACGGTAAACTCAACGACTGCACCTCCGCTCGCAGGAAGCATAACGGTCTGTAATCCATATTGGATATTACGGGGATTTCCATCCATGTAAACCCGGTCCATAATAGTCCCTACCACATGGAAGGACGAAACTTCGTTCGGCCCTGCATTGCTGACATATATTCGAACCGTATCACCCGTTTTAGCGAGCAAAGGGGAGTTGACCAGACCATAGTCGTTGCCATTAAAGACAACATAATCCGGCTCATCATTCATAAAAGCATCGTAGCTATGCTCTTTGTACCATTCACTTTGTACGAGCGTATATTCACGATCAATCTGTCCGTCAGAAGGGTAGCCGGCCTTCGGTTCAACAATAATCATGCCATACATACCGTTTGCAATATGGGCAAGTACCGGACTGGTTCCGCAATGATACATGAAGACTCCGGGCGACGATGTGCTATAAGTGAATGTACCCTCCTCACCTGGCATAACGTCAACGAATTTGCTGCTTGGTGAAGCGTGTACGGCATGGAAATCCATGGAATGTGGCAAGGCAGAATCCTCATTTTTTAAAGTGAAAATCAATGTGTCACCTTCGATGACGCGCAGAACGGGTCCAGGTACAGTGCCGTTAAAAGTCCAGGCATTATAGACAACACCTGCGGAGATCTCGATATCGGTCACTTGGGCTGTCATCTCGATGTATACGTTTGTGCCTTCTCTACGGATAATGGGGTCAACAGGTTGATGACGGATTGACTCCACAGGAGCAGTGTCGTGATGATCCGGGTTATCTATTTCTGCAGCATTGCAATGGGAGAGGACGGCCGTACTTAATGCCAATGCGAAAGACAATTTGATGAAACTCATCCAGGAGAACATGGGAACACAACCTTATTTAAGTGATATCATTCACAAACTAATCAATAGCTTGCTGCAGCCATGTCTAGTGTACGACAGTTCAGTGGAGACAGGTGTGACGTGAAACACAATCCCCAGAGGCTCGATATTCAAAATTTCCGCAGACATAGACACGTTTCTTGTACTACGCGATGGAGTTACTTATAATTTTAGGTAGCCTTGGATGGAAAATATTGAGGCTTGAAATTTATGTTTACTGCCATGCTGATGAAAGCCGAATTAATTTCAGTCAAGAAAGGTGTCGATTTAATAATGAAGCGATTTGAGGACGAAGGGGCCTATAAATATAATTTTTACTGGGTACTCCGCCGAGGTGAGCGTGTGGATGTCACATGTCAATCATGCGGTGGTCATGCGTATATTGAAGAATGTCAGGATGAAATCACGTGGAAGTGCTCAGCATGTTATGCACATGGGGTGGAGAAACAAGTATATCAATATCATGCCAAGGGCAGTTGTACTCTCTGTGAACGCTGGTTCAATGTTGAAGTGACAGATGAGAAAAAAGTATCACATAAATCAACGCACATTCATTGTCCGCACTGCGGCGCAGACAATCAAGCCGAGCTGCATAGCAAGCCGGTTTGCAGAAGATATATTATGGACACCCGTGACGGGAGAGACCCCGTTTTTGGGATGGAGTTATATTTCCTGGACTACGTTCGAGGCAAATTGGTATGGGCTGTTAATCGGGCGCATTTAAATTATCTGATTTCGTATGTTTCCGCCGATCTGCGCGTACGACGTGGAAATGTGCCGTTAAAAACAGCATCACACTATCTACCTGTATATATGAAAGAAGCAAAAAACAGGGATCAAATGGTGCGTACACTCACCAAGCTTCAACACAAGACGGGCTAAGGTTGATGCTGTACATGTTTGAAGGAGGAAAGGAATGAAATTGCGCGGCAAGCTGCTTACGTTGGCTATTATTTTAGGGATCCTGATGATCCCGGCCTTTTTTATTTTACAGACGTTCGGTGTGTTCCAAAAAGAAAAAGTTTTATCAGACTATGCGCTCGTGATCGATGTAAATGGAAAACCTTATGATGCATGGCCGCTGATCAACAGTTTCGCTGCCATGGATAAGCGCGGAGATCATCGCCAGCTGTATTACCGGGTGGATATGAGTGATATTAACTACCTTTTTCAATTGGCTTATCAGGAGTATGACATTTCACCCGAGAACGAGAATCCCTATTTGGCAGGGAAGGTGGACTTCCATAGCCTTAAAACCACCTATGTGAAATCGGAAATGGAATATTCCAATGCCAAGGACTACACTACCTACCTTCATTTTTACAATAAAGAAGGACAGGAGATTTATACCTATGAATCTACGGGCAAAGGCGATGGGAATATGGTACAATCCATTATTCACCAAGGGATGACTCGCTCTCATAACGGAGGAAGTGAACCGGCACGTGACCCGTACCTGAACATTACGGCACTATTTCATAATAAGCTGAATGTGGATGTCAACCTGACAGTGGATGAAGAACAGAAAATCGTATGGATACGAATGAATAAAGCGGAGGCGAGATCATGAATTTGTTTGGCGTACATAATGGACCTGCATATCTGGAAGGGATCGTTAAGAAAGTAACGGATGGGGAGAACCAGGAAGTGGAGTGGAAAGGCAAGCTGCAAACGAGTGATGGCCATAACAAGTTCCATATCTTTTATTATGGTGACTTGATGGAAGATGATCTGATAACCTGGCAGGATTCGACACCGTTAATCGTATATGCCGAGCACACGGTGACCGGAGAGCGTTACCTGCTTATTGATGCAGCTAAACATGGTTATGATGCGATGCTATGTGAAACTTATCCGGAGGAAGAGCTGAGCAAAAGGACGCTGCGTCCTTATCTGGACGTAGAAGGAGAAGATACGTTTGAAGTTCTCTTGTCCGCCTTTTATAACGTTCCTTGGGATGAGGAATTCGGAGAAGATGTGGATGAAGACGGAACCTACGAGTTGATTACGGGCGAGACTATGCATTTTGATCAGGTTAAACGGGATGGATATGATGCATTCTCGATTCGTATCGTGAATCGTAAAGGCGTAATAACGGAAATTGTTCAGGAGGAGCTTGCCTGATTCATCATATGGGTTATAAGACAGGGATTTGAGTTTGAAGATAGGAGATGTCGTTCATGTATGTGGTAAGTCATACGCTTAAACCGGTATCAGCGGAGGAGCTTGGACATTTTGAGCAGCAGTATTCCGTATCATTGCCTGCATCCTATCGAGAGTGGCTCGAACAGTATGGGGAGGGGACTTATTCGGGGTGGATGAATATTCAGCGTCCAGATCAGGAGGTATTGAAGCCTTTTGCAGAGTATGATTTTTGGATGCATACCGAGGATACACCTGTCAGTCTAGATCAATTGAAGGAGTGCATTAGCATAGGGAGTTCTGTGGATGGTGATTTTCTGGCCATTCATCCTGACATTGACGGGCTATTGTGGCTCCCTCGCCACGATGAACAGATTATGTTATGGGAACATACCGAATCGGAATTTGGAGATATGCTGGATAAGATCTATTGTGGATACTACCGTCAAAATGCCCCGATCACACTAAGGTATTATGAACCGTGGAATGAGCTGAGGAATCATACCTTTTACCACTTGCTAGATAATGTGGAAGGGGTCTCCCTTCACCATTTGTCCAAGTTATGCCAATTGCAGTTCAATTGGGATGCTGTAATAGAAAATGAATATACCTGTAAGCTGTTTATGGCTTCCATCGGTGGATACCTGCGTTTTAATTATGCATACGGCAGTGAAATTGCGCTTTTCTATGAGGAAACGGACGGGAACCGAGGTACTACGGATTACGACATCGAACAATTTTTGCTCGCACATCACTGTACAATCATGAATTGACACGGAGTGGAGGAATCATGGATGAGTTGGTTAAACGAACAGATCGCGGAGCGGTGGAGGAAGGAAGGGAGACGCTATGCCCAGAGTGTAAATGATTTTGTGCGCAGAGGTATGGCGGGAGAAGAGCCGGATGAATCCGAACTGACAGACGACGGAAGAGCCGAAATCAGTGCGCAAGTATGGGACATGGTGAAGAAGGCCAATGAGCAGAACGATCTGCAAAGGCTGCGCACGGAGTTGCCTGCAGCGACATGGCCCTTCAGTGAAACCTTCCAGTCATCCATGCAGGCCGTGCGTATAGCCGGATATCTGAACAACAGTACCGTTGTAATCAATAGTGGTTTTCATACGGATCAAGGCTGTGTGTATACTGCGAATTCCGAGCAAGTACTTTCTTTTCCGCAATATCAATTTGCGGGCCAGTCCCCGGATGCTGCACAGTATGCTCTGGCAGGTAGTGAAGGTATTCGGGTGATAACACATCCGGATCGTCATCTGGAAGGAAAAGAAGTGGCAACGTTCCGTTGGGAAGATATTCAATCGGCCATTCATCAGGTGCTGCCTCGAATTGAATCTCTCGCAGACTGTGAATACCCGGAGCGTACACTTGAAGGTCTTATTCCATTTAATGAAGGTCAGGCACTCATCATTTTGTCCACTTACGGCATTTATCTGGTGGAACATGGCAAGGTATCTCCAATTCATCCTGATCCTGCAGAGGTGGAGGAGCATGAATTAGAGGATACACAAATTTCCATGGGTCACGCTGCGGTATCACTGGATGGTCGATGGATTGCGTTTGGCAGTCAGGTCAGTGACCATATGCTTCTGGATCGTGAACGTCATCATACGTATTCGCTCTATCCGGAATCGAGCTATCCGCATCATGCGTTATTTTCCGGAGATAGCCGGAAGGTATGGTTTAATGCATGTCATTTTTATAATGGAGTTACAATGCAGGTGGAATTGAGTGAGGTGGAAGGCAATGAATCCAGAGAAGATTGGCCGATAATGGATGAAATTGCTCGTGTCTATGCCTCGGTAGAAATACCTGAAGGCATGGTTCTTGGTGATGCTTATGGCTATCTCAAATGTATAGATAAGAAGGGTCAGGAAGTTTGGAGGCATTTTGTAGGCAGCACCATCTATTCACTGGCGCTTTCGCCTGACCAATCCAGACTAGCAGTAGGTACGTTTGGAGGCATGGTGCATATTCTTGATCTGCATGCTGAGCAGATGGATGACTATAGTATTGGAACGGGATCACTTCGTGAAGTAGAGCGTTTTGTTGTGTGGCGTGGAGAGCAGCCTTTACGATGGTAGAGTGGCGGGCTGTATAACATGCAAACAGAAATGGGGAAAGCTCATTGAGAATTGAAGAAGCGGTCCTTTTGTTGAAATGTCATGCCTTTGTTCATGACGATCTGGATCATCCCATGATGGAGAGCGGCTTTCTGGGAAGCCTGCGCCCTTTCCGCGGGCAGTTAATAGAAGAAACTTTCACGAGTTAATGGAAATTGTCCGCACGTTGGCATCGCAACTTAAGCAGCCCGCACTAAACCGGGAAGTGATGTCCTGCTTATGGAGCATCATCCATTTGGGGCGAGCATGGGCGATATTGCCTGATGGCATGCTGCGCAGGAACAAACTTATATCGGATGAACAAATTGCCTTAATGGAAGAATGGTTGAACCTTTTATCTTACGCCGTCATGATTCTGATTGAAGATGGCGGTGAAGAAGAAGCGTTCTGGGGATATAAGGAATATGTGCGGGAACAGGCAGAAATTGGTGAGAAGGGGAGAAGGTTGTGAAATCGGATATACACGATAGTATGCATGAACTGATGAATCATTTGAATGAATTATTGGATGTCAAAGTGAAGGATGAAGAGATTAGGCAGCTATACCACGAATATCAGGAGAAGAAAGGAGCTACCGAGGATCGATTGGCTGCTTTTGAAACCGAGATGGATGTCCGGCTGCCCGAAGATTTTCGCGAATTCTACAAATGTAAAGATGGTAGTGGTTATGCCTTTCATATCCTGTATCCCGGAGATGCCGAGAGAGAGGAATGCACCCCGTTTTATATGTTGTCACTTGATGAGATACGGGAAACCAAGCAATATTTCTGTGAGCGTGATGAGAAACTGAGTGAGTATTATTCCGCAGAAGAGATCAGCAAACTTGATCCCGAGATCAAACCTTACTTATTTCATAAACCGTGGATACCCTTTGCGACAATGGCCGGGGGTTCCCTCTACTTAATGTTAGACTTTGATCCGTCGGACCAGGGAAGTTATGGACAGATTATCATGTATGTACATGATCCCGATTTTGTTTATTTTATTACAGACACGTTCACTAACCTGCTGAAAGACTCTAATCGTAACCTGGAGATTATGGATGAGATTGAGTACTAGATCACTAGTAAAATTGTAAAAATCAATCATAAATTGCAGTAACTGCCTGCAGCAGCTCCTGCACGATTCCAAATGTTATCCCTGCTGGAAAAAGCGATGACCGTGAAAACCGCCGGGACCTCCACCTGGATGACCACCAGGACCTCCGCCATGTGGACCACCGGGATAGCCGCCTCCAGGGAATGGTCCGTGATGTCCGCCCGGGTACCCGCCTCCCGGATACCCTCCATGCCACCAAGGGCCGCCATAAGGAATGGGCAAAGGCAGTGGGTAATATGGCGGGTATGGATAGGGGTACGGATAAGGATAGGGATAAGGGGGTGGCGGTGTTGGTGGATAATATGGGTAAGGATACCCTGCAGAGGACGGAGATGAAATCGCACCAGGTCCGTATGCCATGTGTTCAGCCTCCTGTTATCGAATAGATGATATCAGCCTATGCCATAATGCAATCACGTGACACTGTAGAAATCGTCAGAGATATTGAACATGTAGGGGGATTGACATGAGAATAATACCTTTTCATACGGCTCCAAGTGGCGCTGCTTATATCTATTTAATTGATGAATTGATTGATAAGACGGATCGTTTTTTCCTTGTGGACAGACAACACGACATAGGGGACACTCCAGTGGAAGTCGCCAGAGTTTTCCAGAGATTGAAGCCGTATCTGATTGAGCGCTGTACCACGGAAGAAATGATGATGAGGACAAGCGCATTTTACACTGAAGGAGTCTATTACATATATGAATGTACGCCAGCCTCTGGACAGATCCTGAAGGAAGAGGCTGATGGTTTCCTTGATTGGCTGTATCCCTCTTTGCCAGAGGACCTGTGCTTTCTGAAGGAAGACGGAAGCGACTATTTGTTTACGGAAGCACATGAAGATGGATGTGGAATGCGGATCACAGAACAAGAGGCGAGAGACCTCATGAAGCGTATTCCTGGTTTAATGTTTGTTATGGAAGGTTCCCTTCCTGATGAATAGCTAGAGACTGAAGCCAAGGCAGATTGGAATTTTTGAATAGGACAATTCTTAGCAGTTCAACTTGCTTCAACTCCTGGAATAATTTACAACTAGCAAGCTGGCTGACAAAATGATATATTATTCTTCCGGCCGCAAAAGGCACGGAAAACTCAAAAAAATTTTTGAGAAATGTCTTTACATGATATAATGGAATGTGATACATTCTAATTCCGGCCTTGAAAGAGTCGGAAACGAAGTTTGATCTTTGAAAACTGAACAACGAGTGAGTAATCATCCTGCTTGCAGGATGAACGTGAAGGTTTTTGGTACA